>DATJJI010000107.1:0-26456 GCA_035492275.1 Mucilaginibacter sp. | reverse complement strand
AAAACCCATCGCGGCCGAAAGCGAAGTACGATGCGAATGGACAGAAAACCCGAATGATGGCTTGATAGAAGTAGGTATTTTTATCCGTGATAAATTCATCGCAGCCATTAGCGCGGGTTCTAAGCCCGGCTGGTCGGTACTGGTAGCTAAGGATGGGCCGCTGGCTTGTGTATATTAAGCGTAAAATCACGCCGGGGCTATTGTAATCTGCCCTTCCATGCTTTTTTTCATAGCCACAGGTTTTAATCACAAACCTATTTGCTACTGATTTTCAGTTAATTAAAAATGTTTTTTGTATAATTGAATATTATTACGAAATCGATTGCGATTTTTCTAACCCTAAACCTTTAGTTACTTGTTATATCCATAATTTACCAGTTTATATACTTTCATCTACCCTAATTAGTGAAAAACCTATGCCTAAAAAGTTGTTTATACCCCTGCTTCTTGTTTTGTTCCTGGCGGCCGCGTGCAAAAAGGAATCGAACAAACCTGTATCGCTTTCACGAAGTTTCGACTTTAAAGCCAATGCAGCAACACCCATGATGATCAGTATTTCGGTTACCAGGCCATCTGGCGGTACCAGTATTAATATTGATTTTATTGGCCTCAGTAATATTACCGGGCCATATGAATATACGCCCGCAAATGTGCAGGCCGGCGACGATGTTGAAATATCAGTAGCTACAACAAAAAATCAGACTATCGCGTCCTCGTTAAAAATTGGCGGAGCAGATGTAGCGAATACCACTTCAAACCCAAATGATGCCAACGGCAACTCCTCTGTAACATGGAGTACCGTTGTTAATTAAAATACTTACCTGTACCTATCACCAGGATCATGACCACCTGCCGGCCGGCGGGTGGCATGATTTCCCGCGAACTAAAACGCCGCGGCTTTCGCACTTCGCGACTAATTTATTATCTTCACCGCCCGAAACTGGTTCTGAAAAAATTTATGAAATTATTAGAAGGAAAAACCGCGTTAATAACCGGGGCATCAAAAGGTATCGGCCGTAAAATAGCCGAAAAGTTTGCAGCGCATGGCGCTAATGTGGCTTTTACTTATTTATCATCTGTAGAAAAAGGACAGGCTTTAGAACAGGAATTGCAAAGCTTTGGCACACAGATAAAGGGTTACCGTTCTGACGCTTCAAAATTTGACGAAGCCGATAAACTGATCAATGATATTATTGCCGATTTTGGCACACTGCATATTGTAGTAAATAACGCGGGCATCACCAAAGATGGCCTGTTAATGCGCATGACCGAAGAGCAATGGGATGATGTACTGGAGGTGAACCTAAAATCGGTATTTAACGTTACCAAAGCCGCATCAAAGATCATGATGAAAAACCGTGACGGCGTGTTCATTAACATGAGCTCGGTTGTTGGGGTTGATGGCAATGCCGGGCAGGCAAACTATGCCGCTTCAAAAGCGGGTATCATTGGGTTCTCCAAATCAATGGCTAAAGAATTAGGCTCACGTAATATACGCACCAACGTAATTGCACCAGGCTTTATCCGCACCGAAATGACCGAGGTGCTCGACCCAAAAGTTGTTGAAGGCTGGGCACAATCTATCCCGCTTAAACGCGCCGGCGAAACCGAGGACGTAGCCAACGCCTGCGTTTTCCTGGCATCGGATATGGCAACCTACATCACCGGTCAGGTGATCCCGGTTGACGGTGGGATGTTGTAGGTTAAAGATTAGTGATTGAAGATTAGAGTTTAGGTTTCTCTGTCGATAAATAACACAGAGGGTATCATGCTAAAACGTGATACCCTTTGTCACTTCTGCATATAACATAATCCAACATTCACATAATTTTTGCATTTTGCACAATAACGTAAAACGTAGGCCCCACCTAAATCCTCCCCGGTAGGGAGGACTTGATTGGGGTATTGAAAGTATAACTATTTTACAAAAGTCTCCCCTACCGGGGGAGATTTAGAGGGGGCTAAATGCTGCTATTTTCAATTACCTGGGGAACAGTTTCGGGATGGTGGGCGCCAATGTGCCTGCTGTTGGGTTTACTGTATGCCTGGTTAATGTACCGGCAGCCGGTAAATCTCTCTGATAAATTCAGGTATATGCTTTCTACCCTGCGGGCGATAGCAGTTTTCATTATAGCTTTACTGCTCATTTCGCCACTGGTGCGCTCGGTAAATTATCAGCAGCAAAAACCGCTTATTTTGATTGCGCAGGATAATTCGCAATCTATTAGCGCTTTTCATCCGGCTGGCTTTAACCCCGGGGCTTTTGTTGATGAACTGGGTAAACTCAAACAATTATTGGGCGATGGTTACGAGGTACATGAATTTAACTTTGGCCGCGATCTGGGCAACGGTCTATCAAAAAGCTTTAACGCTAAACAAACCAATATTGCAGCCGTGCTGCATCAGTTAAATGACCGCTATGTTAACCAAAACATCGGCGCATTGGTGCTGGCTACCGATGGCGTGTACAACCAGGGCAGCGATCCGCAATACGAGGCACGTAATTTTAAAACCAACATTTACACCATCGCACTGGGCGATACCGTGCCCAAGCGTGACCTGCTGATAGGCAACGTGAATTATAATAAAACCGCTTTTTTAGGCAATGATTTTGAGATAGAGGTTTTAGCCGAGGCCTGGCAAAGTAAGGGAGAAACCATGCACCTTACGGTTACCGAGGATGGTCGCGCGGTAAATACGCAACTGATCCCGGTTGACAACGACGCGTTTAAAAAAGTATTGACCCTAAAATTGAATGCCGATAAAAAAGGCATTCATAAATTTAATATCAATATAGCGCCGGTTAAAAATGAGCTGTCAACACAAAATAATACCGAAACTATTTATGTAGAGGTGCTGGACGCCAAACAAAAAATACTGCTGCTTTATGATGGCCCTCATCCGGATATCAGCGTGATACGGCAATCCATCGAAAGCAATAAAAATTACGAATTAAAGGCAAGTCTGACGGCAGATATAGGTACTTTAAAACTGAGCGATTATAGCCTGGTTATTCTGTATCAGCCATCGCCAAATAGCTTTAATGTATTAAAGTCGTTAATCGAGAAAAGCAAAACACCGCTTTGGTACATGCTGGGCGCGCAGGCCGACATATCCGATTTTAACGCGCAGCAAAAGCTAACTCACATCAGTGCCTCACGGCAGGAGTTGCAGGAAGTGTTCGCGCAGCCGGTTCCTGATTTTTCGTCATTTACCCTGTCTGATTCCACCACCCAGAAAATAAGCCGCATGCCTCCCCTGCTGGCGCCTTTCGGTAGTTACACGGCAGTGGTAGCTAATGGCATAGCGTTTAAGCAAAAAATAGGTACAGTGGCAACAAGTTACCCCCTGTTGTTATTTGGCGACGAAAATGGCAGGCGTTTGGGCGTGCTCACCAGCGAGGGCTTTTGGCGCTGGCAACTGGCCGAATATCAGGCCTACGGCAATCACCACGCGCTCGAGGAACTGTTTAGTCAAAGCGTACAGTACCTAACTGCAAATGCCAACAGGCAGCGTTTCAGGGCCTATCCATCAAAAAATATATTTGACGAAGGCGAGAATGTATTGCTTAACGCCGAACTGTACAACGATGCCCTTGAACTAACCAATACGCCCGATGTAAAGATCGAGCTAAGAAATACAGATAATAAAAACTATAGCTTTTTGTTTACCCGCAACGGGCAAAGTTATCAGTTGGATGCCGGTACGCTCCCGGTAGGCGAATATACTTACAGCGCCACTACTAAATTGGGCAATCGCCTGTTTACCGCTACAGGACAGCTAACTGTTAAGCCCCTTAACCTCGAGATCAGGCAGAGCGCGGCCGATCATCAGCTGCTAAAAAATATAGCCCGGCAAAGCGGTGGCGAAATGCTGCAGGCATCACAGATAAGCCACCTGGCCGACCTGATAAAGAAAAACGAGAACGTTAAAACCTTGGTATACGAAAACAAGCATTACAGCGATATGATCGATGTAAAATGGGTGTTTGTATTGATCGTACTATTGTTGGGAGCCGAGTGGTTTATGCGAAAACGCGAGGGAGAGGTTTAGGGCACTGGCGCTATATGTTGGGAACGATTGCGTAGTTTTAATTGACGATACACTTCTTACTTATTAAAATCGGGGGTAATTTTAAAGCACTTTAAACCCTGATTATGAGAACCAAAACCCTTATAAATTTATACTGTATTCGCTTGAGCCGCTTTGCGATATTGTTATTATTGATCGTAATTAACTTACCGGCCCGGGCGCAGGATTCCCCGCAAGTGTTACCCGGAAAAGGGGCAAAACAATTTGATTTTTTTTATGCCGGCGAAGGCAAGCAGCATCGTATGTATATAGTGCGCGGCGGTAAAATTACATGGTCGTATATTGATACCGCAAGCCGCGGCGAAATAAGCGACGCCGTTTTAATGAGCAACGGAAACGTGCTTTTTGCACATCAGTTTGGTGTTACACTAATAAGCCCTGATAAAAAAGTGTTATGGAACTATGACGCGCCTAAGAATCACGAAACACATACTGCCCAGCCTATTGGCAATGATCATGTTGTTTTTATTCAGAATGGCGATACGGCTAAACTGTTTGTAATGAACATCCGCACCAATAAAGTTGAGCGCGAATTTGCGTTGCCGGTTAAAAATCCCAAAGGCGTTCACGGGCAATTCAGGCATGCCAGGTTAACAAATGCCGGTACCATTATGGTAGCTCATATGGACATGGGTAAGGTTTGTGAGTATGATATAAATGGCAAAGAGCTATTATCGTTTGATGTGCCGGGCGTATGGTCGGCTGTGGAATTAAAAAATGGCAACATACTTACCACGGGCAATAAAAACCTGGTACAGGAATTTACACGCAAGGGCGAGGTTGTATGGCAGTGCGCGTTGGGCGACATATCGGGTTATAAGCTAACATCGCCCCAAATAGCAACCCGCCTGGCTAACGGCAATACATTGGTTAACAATTGGCTCAACCAATGGAATGGTAACGCCGACCCTAATAACGCGCCCATACAGGCAGTAGAACTAACACCCGGTAAAAAAGTTGTATGGGCCCTGCGCGCCTGGGCCGAACCTTTAAACCTGGGACCATCAACCACTATACAAGTGCTGGGCGAGCCGGGCGGCATTAGCGAAAAGGTTCATTTTGGAAATATAAAGTAGTATGGCCATACTTACGAAGTTTTAAAAACTTAGTAAGTGTTTTAAACATAAATTAAAATCTATTTTAGGTTTTTCAGTAAACATTTCTATTTTTGTACCAACAAAAAAAAAGCACTATGAACTCAGTAGAGGAAGCAAATTCAGAACGTCATTATATATTGTTAGTTGTGGCAATTGTTATAGGTTTAGTTGGCGTTTATTTACGCTTCGCGGATTTTAAACATGCTTCATTTGTAGCCAACGTTATTTTGGCCATTGGCGCCGGTATAGCGCTTAAAGCTGTATTTACTATCATTAAGTAGATTTAAAAATATTACCATATAAAAAAAGCGTTCCCCATTATTTGGCGGACGCTTTTTTTATGCCTTAAACTTTATTCTTTAGGGCGATACTTTGATTCATTTAATATCTTCTGCGCATCCGGCTCACGCATTAATTGCGGCAAGGTGATCTCGGGATGCTTATCCATATATTTCCTCACTATCTGCCAACCCACCCATACACCTAATTTAGGCGCCGACTCATTTCTTTCGCCCAACTCCGGCGTAAAGGGTGCCTCGTTTAAATAGGTTTGAATTTTTTGGTAATCAGTTTCGTACAGTAAGTTTTCCTCTAAAAAATAGCCCCATATTTTTGGCTCATAATCGGTGCACCATTTTAGCTGTTTGGTGGTATAGCCTATTTTGGTGGTATCGCCTACATCAGGCAATACCTGATCCATAAAATATAATATTTTACCGGCATATACCATTTTTGAAAGCAACGACTTATCATTATCAGATTCGGGGAACATATCCTCACGGGCAATACCTTCAACCACGCGCGGCGTAATATTTTCGGCATTAAAGCGGCGCGACATATACCTCGGAAAAACCTCGGTAAGGGCCGGATAAAACCTTGAATTTGCCCCCAGGAACAGATCGAGGCCAATACCTACATACCCATCGCCAATAGTGGTTTGAGCCTTAAAGCCCGAAAAGTATGCATACACCCTCGGCGTTTTTTTATTGGGGAAATAATATTTTATCCGCCGGAAAGCGTCGGTCAGTTCCTCGTTCTGCTTGCTCATATCGCCCGGATAAGCCGCATCCACATCATGTTTCAGGTCGGTATAAGCCTGTCCGCCAAAAATATCCTGCCGTAAGGTTTTAAAATAAGCGGTATCCGTTGCACTTGCCGACATGAGCAACTCCATATAATCATTATAAAAACGGCCGTATGTTTTTTGAAGGTAAGCCGCCTGCTGTGCCATCGGTTTTGTACGCATGGCGTCAAAATCTTTATCAAAGCGTTCTATCTTAACATCAATTGGTATATTGCTGACATCAACTTTTTTACCGTGGCTACAGGCGGATAACAATAAGCCTGTGAAAAAAATTAAATAAATTTGTGTGATCTTGTTTGGGGTACGTATCATTTTTATACTTTGAACAAAAATAATCTATTATTTGCATTTAGCTAAAATACAGAACACCTAATATATGAAAATAGCATTAGCTCAGCTTAACTATCACGTGGGTAATTTTGAGTCGAACACGGCCAAGATCATTCAGCATATACAAGAAGCGCGGCAACATGGCGCCGACCTTGTTGTATTTGCTGAGTTATGTGTTTGCGGCTACCCTGCGCGTGATTTTTTAGAGTTCAGCGAATTCATAAATCAGTGCGAAGAATCGGCCAAAAAAATAGCTGCCGAATGTACTGATATTGCCTGTATAATTGGCCTGCCTATCCCCAATAATAAAACTGAAGGGAAAGAGCTGAACAACTCGGCCTATTTTATTGAAAGCGGTAAGGTTAAAGCGATTGTGAACAAAGCACTGCTGCCTAACTACGACATATTTGATGAGTACCGCTACTTTGAACCATCGACCGAGTTTAGCTGTATTGAGTTTAAAGGCCATCGCATTGCGCTCACCATTTGCGAGGATTTGTGGAACACTATAGAAAACCCGCTATACATTACCAGGCCTATGGATACGCTGATAAAACAGCAGCCCGATGTAATGATCAACATTGCCGCGTCGCCATTTGCCTATAACCATGACGAGGAGCGCATAGCCATATTAAAGGATAATGCCGCCCGTTATAACCTGCCGCTGTTATATGTGAACCATGTAGGCGCACAAACCGAGCTAATATTTGACGGTGGATCGTTAGTGTTTGATAAGGCGGGTAACCTGGTTGATGAGCTGCCTTATTTTGAGGAAAGCATGACCTTTTATGATTTGGGCGATAAAGGAAACATCTCTTTTAACCACACCCCTACCGTTAAAAAAGTACGCGACGCGGACATTGAACAAATACACCAGGCGCTCATTTTAGGGATACAGGATTATTTTTACAAATCAGGATTTACACGTGCCATACTGGGTCTTTCGGGTGGTATCGATTCTGCAGTAGTGTGCGCGCTGGCAGCCGAGGCTTTGGGGCCCGAAAACGTAATGGCGGTGCTGCTGCCTTCTAAATTTTCGTCAGATCATTCTTTAAAAGATGCCGAGGACCTGGTGAATAACCTGGGCTGCCTATCGCAAACGGTACCGATAAAAAGTATTACCGAAGCGTTTGAAACCGCCCTGCATCCGCAGTTTAAAGACCTGCCTTTTAACATTGCCGAAGAGAACATACAATCGCGCAGCCGTGCGGTATTGCTGATGGCCATGTGCAATAAGTTTGGTTTTATCTTGCTTAACACATCAAACAAAAGCGAGGCTGCGGTAGGTTACGGCACGCTATATGGCGATATGTGCGGCGGTATATCCGTAATTGGCGACGTATACAAAACGCAGGTTTTTGAGCTGGCGCGACATATTAATCGCGAGCGGGAGATCATCCCGATAAATTCTATCACCAAACCACCATCAGCCGAGCTTAGGCCAGGGCAAAAAGATTCGGACTCATTGCCCGAATACGACATCCTGGATAAAATATTAGCCGAATATATTGAACACCGCTGTTCGGCTGCCGAGATCATCAAAATGGGTTATGATGAAGCTACTGTTCACCGCGCCATACGGCTCATTAATTTAGCTGAACATAAGCGCTATCAAACCCCGCCGATATTAAGGGTATCGCCAAAAGCTTTTGGCATGGGCAGAAGAATGCCTATAGTAGGGAAGTATTTGCAGTAGGAGCCCCACCCAACCCTCCCCGGAAGGGAGGGCTTTTTGAATACATCCTTAAAAAAGTCTCCCCTGCCGAGGGAGATTTAGAGGGGGCTTACTTCCCAAACAACTCTTCCAGTTTATCTTCCAGATCAGTGCCGCGAAGGTCTTTGGCTATGATCTTGCCGTTAGGGTCTAACAAAAAATTAGCAGGAACAGACTGCACAAAATATAATACGGCGGCTTCGTTGCCCCAGAATTTAAGATCAGACACCTGAGTCCAGGCCAGGCCGTCTTTTTTAATGGCGGCCAGCCAGTCGGCTTTCGCATCTGGCCTGTCTAATGATACACCAAGAATAGTGAAGTTTTTAGTTTTATACTTATTATAAGCTTTTACAACACTTGGGTTTTCCAAACGGCATGGGCCGCACCATGATGCCCAAAAATCTATCAGTACATATTTGCCTCTGAAAGAGGAGAGCTTAACCGGGTTGCCGTTCATATCGGCCTGTGTAAAATCAGGGGCAATGGCACCTATAGCGGTAGTTTTTGCGCTTTCGATAGATTTTTTAAGCGATTTGCCGGATTCACTGTCTTTTAAAGATGGGACTAACCCGCTATACAGCCGGTCAATTTCAAAAGGATCGCCAGACTGACGGCCCATTTGATTAAGTACCAGCAGGCTCAAATAACTGTTTGGATGCATTACTACAAAACCCTCTAATATTGATCGCTGCTTATCCTGCAAAGTTTTAGATTGAGCTTGTAATGACCTTTGGAACACGGCAGAATTTAACTGCGCCTGTGTAGCTTTATTTCTTTCAGCAGCCAATTTATTAGCTTCTTCATTTAATGATCTCAGTTTAATGTTCAACTCCGCATTTTCGTCATTGATAAGCGAGCCGGTAATTTTTGCATTACTTACCGAATCTTTATCGCTGGTAACCTGCATGGTACCTTTGTCCAGAAAAAAGCCTAAAACATCGGTCAGTTTATCCAGCTTTTCAAGCCCTTCACCCTTATGTGCAATCACCAAAAAAGCATTGGCAGGTTCAAGCAGCGAGCCGCTTATGCTAAAACTGCCGTCAACTATCATAGCCGAATCAACAATACGGTTGTTGCCCAGCTGGTGTAACAGGTAAACTTTGGCAGGTGCATTCAGCTTTCCTATTTTACTGTTGATGGTAAATGTTTCGGTGCTAAGCTGAGCAAACACTACCGACGGCAATAGGGCCGTAATAATAAAGAGTAATTTCGTCATGAATTAAATTAAGAGTTATTACGTTGATAAACGTATAATAGTTAACCGAATTGCCTTTACGATAATTTTTGATAGGTGCGCCACCACAGGTCGGGCATATCGCCGGCTACCGCGGTTTTATAATCTTCGTACCGGCATGGCACCAGGTGAAAGCGTTCGTTTTTTGAGCCTCCTGTTGGGTAAGGCACCTGCATCCACCAGCGGTCTGATTTTTTGCTTTTTACAAATACCAGTTCATGCTCGTCATGTATCAGGTTGGTTTTGTAGATCAGATATTGTGATTTTGGGCTGAGCGGAAAATCTTTTTTACGGTTATAAAATCCATCCATAAAATACCAGATCATGTGCGACAGCTGCATGGCTGTTTGGCCATTGGTATCATAAGCCGGGTTAAATTCATAGAAACCTATAGAGGTAAGCTTGTCATTAAAACCCGCGTAACGGCATATCTGGCAGGCTTCCTCGCCGTACAAACCGTTGGGGGTAGCATTGGCGTTCCCCATAGCATCGCTTGAGCGTATGGCACTGATATCAAAGCTTAGCATGTTGGCATTGCGTATGGTAGGCTCGGTTATGGCAATATTGCCGCTTATTTCGCCTAAACGCAACGCGTCAAAATAAAGCTTTTCCATTACCCGCAGGCTATCCTGGCTAATGTAGAAAGTTTGATAAGCCAGGTTGCTGAAATTGAACAGATAGTTAGGCTCATGCAAAAATATTTTATTAAGATACGAACCTGAGGTAGTTTCCAGGCTTTCGGTCCATTCGTCGTCATCCAGGTCAAAGTGCGAATCGACCACCACTACATCTATTTTCTGTTCCAAATCCTCATAGCCCAGGTATTGCGCGTAGGTCAGGTCCTGCCCACCGCCAATAATGATGGGGATGATATCTTTTTTTATCAGTTCGTTAACAACGGTTTTAACCGCGTAATAGGTATCGGTAATGGTTTCGCCACGGCGGATATTACCCAGGTCGACAATTTTGGTAGTGTAAGCACCTTCGTTAAGCAGGTATAATTTTTCGCGCACGTGATCGGGTGCCAGGGCGCAGCCGGGATTATTTACAGCGTTCCTGTCTTCGAGCACACCAACAATAGCCATATCAGGTTTTTCTTCCAGGTCGGGGAAAGTCTCTGTATAGCAATCTATCCTGCTGCCCAGGTGGCTGGTAAAATATCCTTTTGGAGGAATAAAGCTTTGAAGATCGACCGGTGTGAAAAAATCAGCTAAAGACATATGGTATAAATGTGCGGTTGTGCAAATATGCAGATAGATGTGCGGATGTGCAAGTTTGCAGATGTACAGATGCACTAAATTAATTAAACAAAAAATCTGCACATTTGCACATCATGATACTGGTTACAGGCGCAACAGGTTTTTTAGGTTCAGAACTGGCAAGGCAAATAGCAGACAAAGGCTGGCACCTGCGCTGTACCAAGCGCTATTCGTCGGTGATCCCGGCCATATTAATACCCTACCCGCAGATAGAATGGGTGGATGCTGATATGGTGGAGCAGTTTGAACTGGAAGAAGCCTTGAAAGGCGTAACCAAAGTTTACCATTGCGCGGCATGGGTGTCCTTAAAGCAAAGCGATAAAGACCCTATGATACGTGTTAACGTTACCGGTACAGCCAACCTGGTAAACCTGTGCCTGGCACGCGGCATACGCCTGGTACACGTAAGCTCTATAGCCGCTATAGGCATTGCGAAGCCTGGTGAGCTCATCAACGAAAATCACCATTTAGATGTAGCTACCGAAAATGATGGCTATGCCATATCAAAGCTGGAAAGCGAGATGGAAGTATGGCGCGGCATTGCCGAAGGTTTGGATGCGGTTATTGTAAACCCCTCCTTAATTATTGGCGCCAACGCCGGTATTAAAGGCAGCGGCCAGCTTTTTGAAACGATACGTAAAGGGCTTAAATTTTATACCGAAGGCAGTGCAGGCTTTGTTGATGTAGAGGATGTAGCCAAAAGCATGATAGCGCTCATGGAAAGTGATATTACCGCGCAGCGCTATATTATCAGCGCCGAGAACCGCGAATATCAACCCCTTACTACCGAAATTGCCCATGGCTTTCATATTAAACCACCGGCCATTTTAGCCAAACCCTGGATGATGGGGCTGGCCTGGCGCGCCGCCGCTGTTATTGGCTATATTACCCGCCGTGCACCGGCTCTGGATAAGATAGCCGCACTGGCATCAACCCAAAATCGTGATTATGACAACAGCAAGATCAAAGCGGCCACAGCTATTGATTTTAAGCCGATAAGCCAGTCTATAGTTGAGATCTGTGAGCGATTGAAATGAAGTTAAATATTTGGCTAAAGCCATATAGTACTCCATTGTTACCCGTCCCATGAATGGGACGGCAATGAATGAATTTAAATTACATCATTTACTAATTACTCTCTCGCTCTATTCCAAATTCATGGCCGTTGGCTTAAGCCAACGGATAAAAAGCTAATTATAGTGGCTTTAGCCCAAATTAAAAATCCGCTAATTGTTCCCCCTTCAGGGGGTTAGGGGGTTAAAAATCCAGCGGCCCTAACCTGCGCATATTTTTCAATATCAGGTACTGGCGGTGCCTCACGTAATCGCTTGGGTTGGTGGGCGACCATTTGAGCGGGTCAGGAAATATAGAGGCTATAGCGGCTGCTTCATGTTTGGTCAGATCGAATGCGTCTTTATGAAAATAAGCTTGCGAGGCGGCCTGCACGCCATATATGCCGTCGCCCATCTCGATCTCGTTCAGGTAAACTTCCATGATGCGCTTCTTGCTCCAGAAAATTTCTATCAGCAAGGTAAAATAAGCCTCGAAGGCTTTGCGTACGTATGAGCGCCCAGGCCAAAGGAACACGTTTTTAGCGGTTTGCTGCGATATGGTACTGCCGCCAATTAATTTGTGGCTATGCTCGTTTTTATCAATGGCGCGCTCCATCGCCTTAAAATCAAAACCAAAGTGATCCAGAAACTTTTGATCTTCGGCAGCTACGGCAGCGCGTTTCATGGGGTCGGCAATGTCGTCGAAATCGCGCCATTGCTTATCAATCTTCCAGGGCTTGCCTGCCGATTTTTGTTCGAAGCCACGGGTTAACATAAGCCAGGTGCCCGGCGGGTTTACAAAGCGGTATAGTATCACCCAAAAAACGGTGATACCTATAAACAGTATAAAAAATAATTTAACGAAGCGCAGTACCAGCTTCCAGATGCCTTTCATGCAACTAAATTATCTTATTTATTTCGGATTTCGGAATTTCGATTTCGGAATTATATAAATCCGACTAACAGAATAAAACAAAAAAGGTGCTTAACAAAGCTAAACACCTTTAAATTCTATACTTTTCAAAATCCGAAATCGAAATTCCGAAATCCGAAATCAGATTACTCTGCTACTACTGTAAAAGGTACCTGTACCTTAACTTCTTTATGCAGGTTTACAATCGCGGTGTAATCACCAACAAATTTAGGTTCCTGGTCAAAAGTGATACGGCGACGGTCAACATCAAAACCTTCTTTTTTCAATGCGTCAGCAACCTGGATAGTGTTGATAGCACCGAAAATTTTACCGGTTTCGCCGGCTTTCGCGCCAATAGTAAGTTTTACACCTTCTAATTTAGCAGCGATCGCGTCAGCGTCTTTGCGTATTTTTTCTTGTTTAAATGCAGCTTGTTTCAGGTTTTCAGCTAAAACTTTACGTGCAGATTCAGTAGCCAATATGGCATAACCTTTAGGGAAAAGGTAGTTACGGCCATAACCTGGCTTAACGGTTACTACATCGTCTTTATCGCCCAGGTTTTTTATGTCTTGTTTTAAAATAACTTCCATTGCTTTTTACCTCCCGATTATTTTAATGAGTCTGTAACATAAGGTAATAAACCAATGTGGCGCGCACGTTTAACGGCTTGTGCCACTTTACGCTGAAATTTTAATGACGTACCGGTTAAACGGCGAGGTAATACTTTACCCTGGTCATTAATAAACTTTAATAAAAAGTTAGCGTCTTTGTAATCAATATACTTAATACCGTTCTTTTTAAAGCGGCAGTATTTTTTACGGTTATCCTCTACTTTAGGGGCCGTAACGTATTTAATTTGCTCGTTAGCCATTAGTTTGTTTCCTCCACTTTAGCTGCAGGCTTTTTGTTAAAAGCACCGCTACGTTTTTTCTCATTGTAAGCTACGGCATGTTTATCCAAAGCTATGGTCAGGAAACGCAAAACACGCTCATCGCGCCTTAACTCGACTTCCAACTTGTTAATTAATTCACCCGGAGCCTTAAATTCAGTTAAGTGATAGTACCCTGTAGTTTTCTTTTGAATTGGGTACGCTAATTTTCTCAAACCCCAATTATCCTCCTGGACAATTTCGGCTCCGCCATCAGTAAGCGTTTTGCTATATTTGGCTATTGCCTCTTTAGCAGTTTCTTCTGATAACAACGGGGTTAGAACGATCACGATTTCGTACTGTTGCATTGTTATTGCTTTAATTTTTAATTATTTACCCGACAATTCGGGGCTGTAAATATAGGCACATTTATTCATATTTCAAATACATTTTAATACCTGCACAATACAAACAATTGTTAATATAAAAAACACGTCGAATTAACATTATATACAAAACATTCCGCTAAGTTCGTATGTCTTCATTGAGTACTAAATTTTACGATCATGGAATTTGAATATCTGGAAAGCCAAACATCAGCAAAACCAAGTTTTATGTATGATACCATCTATTTTCAGGCCCCTGACGAGATGGATGAGGAGGATAACAGCGACGATTGGGATGACGAAGAAGATGAGGATTTTGATGACCGCGCCCAGGATATCGACGACCTGCACGAAATACAAGTTGATGACGACTTGAACGAACCGGACGGCGAGGAATACGACATAACCCGCCCCGACCCTGAAGATGATCATTTGCCGGATGATGATTTTCAATAGGTATTAAAATACACCTAAAAAACAACTGTCATTCTGAGCAATAGCGAAGAATCTTATAAAAGCGAATCCGAATGCAGGGAGTAGAAGATCCTTCACTCTGTTCAGGATGACAAAGAATATTCAGAATTACTTCCATTTATCAACAATCCCTTTTTAACACTTCCAGTTAAGGCAATTTCTTGCTAACTTTAACCCTGTGGATAATTTTATTGTTTCGGCACGCAAATACCGCCCGGCTACTTTCGAAACCGTTGTTGGTCAGCAACATATAACTAATACGCTTAAAAACGCTATTAAAAATAATCAGCTGGCCCAGGCATTTCTATTCTGCGGACCGCGGGGGGTGGGCAAAACCACATGTGCGCGTATACTGGCAAAAACTATTAATTGCACCAATTTACAACCCAACGGCGAAGCCTGCGGGGTTTGCAGTACGTGCCAGTCTTTTCAAAACGGAAATTCATTTAATGTACATGAGCTTGACGCGGCATCAAACAACTCGGTTGATGATATACGCAGCCTCATTGAGCAGGTACGTATACCGCCGCAGGGCGCACGCTACAAAGTATATATTATTGATGAGGTGCACATGCTGTCGCAGGCGGCTTTTAACGCTTTCCTGAAAACGCTGGAAGAACCACCGCATTACGCCATATTTATACTGGCCACTACCGAGAAACATAAAATACTGCCTACCATACTTTCGCGCTGCCAGATATTTGATTTTAACCGCATCCGGGTGGAGGATATGGCTAATCACCTGGCATCAATAGCCAATAAGGAAAGCATTAAATATGAAGACGATGGCCTGCACATCATCGCTCAAAAAGCCGATGGCGGTTTACGGGATGCCTTGTCAATGTTCGACCAGATTGTTAGTTTCTCTGGCGCTAACGTTACTTATCGTTCGGTAATTGATAACCTGAACATTCTTGATTACGATTATTACTTCAATATCACCGATAGCCTGCTTACCGAAAACACGGCCAAAACGCTGTTGTTTTTTGACGAGATATTAGCTAACGGCTTTGACGGCGCACATTTTATATCAGGCCTTTCAGAGCATTTCAGGAACCTGCTGGTAACTAAAGATGCTGCTACCGTTAAGTTATTAGAAGTAAGCGAGGGGATAAAGAGTAAATATCTGCAGCAATCGCAGGCGGCAAGTGTGTCGTTCCTGTTATCGGCCATGAACATTGCCAACCAGTGCGATCTGAACTATAAGCTGAGCAAAAATCAGCGTTTACAGGTAGAGCTGGCTTTATTAAAGATGTGCCACTTGCTCTCGGTATTCAGTATGGCTGCTATGCCCGCCGCGATGCCCGATGCCAACGGGCAATTAAAAAAAAAACCTGATACCGCAGCAGTAAACACGCCCGAGGCATCCAATATCAACAACGAGGTATCCATGGTGAGCGATACGCCGGCAGCTTATACCCCGGCAGTGAAACCGCCTGAGCCTGTTAAGCCACCGGTTGAGAAGACAGAACAAGAACCCGCAGCCGAAGAAAAACCCAAGCCATCATTTATACCCAACATGAATGGCGGCAGCACATCCATAAAAATACCATCGCTAAAGGATATCGGTAATGTAAAAGAAACCATTGCCGAAGAAGAAGACCCTTACCTTAAAGGTGACAGCAAAGAGGATTTTACCTTTGAAGAATTTTTAAAGGAGTGGAACAATTATGCCGCCCAAATAAAAACAGAAGGCAAAATGAATTTGCTGCCGGTTTTTATAACGGAAGTGCCTACCATGATAAGCCCCTGTATTTTTGAAATAGTAGTGGGAAATAAAGTACAGGAAGACCTTTTCAGAGATGAAAAACCAGCCTTCCTGAATTATATGCGCAGCACACTCAAAAATTTCGATCTTGAAGTAAACGCCCGGGTGGATAAGCAGGTAGCCGTAAAGCGTCCTTACACTTCGCAGGAAAAATACCAGTACATGGCCGAGAAAAATCCGCAATTAGCGGAGTTGAGAAAGCGGTTTAATCTGGATTTTGATTAGGGAATATCTCATTTAAAAGAATTGTCATTTCGACCAAGGGGAGAAATCTTATACATCCTGCATCTCATCGCGCGTATAAGATTTCTCTCTTCGTTCGAAATGACAAGTGAGTATGATTATTTACACCCTATCATTCTTCGGATAACCCTCTTCGTCAAGGTCATCACGGTCATCTTCGGGAGTGTGGGCCAGGGCATCGTCAATAGGATCAACCTGAACGCTTTCGCCATGATCAACGTGCATACCCAGGGCATCAACATCATCCTCTAACGATTCATTGGGAATATATTCGTCAACTGCGTCATATGGGTTGGCCTCGTCGTACGATGAGTCAAAATCGGCTCCGTTTTTTACCGCGGTGTTGTATGGGTCGGGGTGATCATAATCCGGATCATCACCCTGTACATCGTATTCGTAGCTATTACTTTCGGCGTTAAACTTTAACTGATCTTTATCAATAGTTTCGCCAAGCTCGTCCTTCAGGGTTTTGTCCCTGTCGTCGTTTTCGTTATCAAATGGATTATTGTTCATGGGTTTAAATATTTATAATAAATAAATATATAGTAAAAACCCTGCCAAAAAATCAATTCAGCATAAAATAAATCTTAATACTGTATCTGCTTACGATACGAAGTAATACCGCCCACCGCGAATTTTATCCCGATGCTTAATTGCGAGTACGAATCGTGTTTGGTACCTACAGTAAAGCCATCCAAACCATCTCCTAAAACAAAATTGTACTGGTAGCCCAAGTCAACCTTAAAGCTGGGTTGGGTGTAGCTGTTAAATACTTTAAACTCGTAACCAAAACGTAAGGGAATGAGCAACTGGTTACTATTGTCTTCGCCTGCTGTATAAAAAGAAGGATCAACAATGGAGGTACGGTTAATACTGGTGATATGGTTCACTACAAAGCCTATACCTGATGATACGTAAAAATTTTTGAACGCGTTAGCCATTTTGCTTTGCGAGTAATCTATCAGCTCACCTGCCTGTAACTGGCCCCTAAACATTACCGAAGTAAACTGGTTGGTAAACACCCTGCCTGTGCTGGTAGTGAGCGAGCCGCCCCGCAGGTCGCCTGTTTGTGCCTCAACCACATAATTAACAAAAGGGCTCACATTATAATTAAAATTAAAGTGGGCCGATTTGGTCGAGGTAACGGTTTGCGCGTCGCCATAAACTTTATTGATATCGCCGCCTAAGCCCAGGTCGTACTGCGCATAGTCATAACCTATTTGCGCCTTTGCAGTAGCTGCAGCCAGGCATATCATGGCTAATAAAAACCCTTTTTTTATAAAGCTATTCATCTTAATGCGAAAATTTTAGGGTGCCGTTGGTAGTGGTAGCAAGCTCGGGTATGCTTATTGATATATATAGCACCAAACTATCGGCGGTAAGCTTTTTAACGGTATACACACCATCGTTGGTATTTGAGTTTGATATAGTTACTGTTTTGGCAACTGCATCAAAAACATAATTGCCGCTTACAACGCCATCATCTTTCGATGACATTTTAACCGTATTATCGCTATTGAACATAAAATAATCATTAGGCGTAAAGCTGGTTATATTACTGTTAATGGGCACACCAAACGCCGTGCCGGTAGTTATCTGCTGCCTCCAGAACCACATACCAACCAGGTTGCCGGTTATAACAGCGCCATCGTTATTTGTAGAATTTTGTTTGAATCCGGCTTCATCCAGTTTACATCCCGCCAGGGTATAAATAAGTACTATTAAAACAAGTAGCGTTTTTTTCATGTTTTTGTATTAAAATGGGTTTAGGCAAATAAACATCGCCCCTAAATTATTCAAAATTAACCACTATTTTACAATCCTGTTAAATTATTGATAAACTCTATTTTATATATTTGGGGCCATTAATAAAAAAAATAGCATCTGGTATGTCAAAAATTAAAGTAGAGAATCCGGTAGTTGAGCTGGATGGGGATGAAATGACCCGCATTATATGGAAGTTTATAAAAGATAAACTGATCATCCCTTATCTGGATGTGGATATTAAATATTATGACCTTGGTTTAGAGTATCGCGATGAAACTAACGACCAGGTAACTATTGATGCCGCTAACGCGATTAAACAATATGGCGTTGGTATTAAATGCGCTACCATTACACCTGATGAGGCCCGTGTTGAAGAGTTTGGCTTGAAACAAATGTGGAAATCGCCAAACGGAACTATACGTAACATATTAGACGGTACTGTTTTCCGCGAGCCTATTGTAATGGCTAACGTGCCACGTTTAGTACCAAACTGGACTGCCCCTATTGTAATTGGCCGTCATGCTTTTGGCGACCAGTACCGTGCTACCGACTTTTTAACCAAAGGCAAAGGTAAATTGACCGTAACCTTCACTCCTGAGGATGGCGGTGAAGTACAATCATACGAAGTATTTAACTTTAAAGGTGATGGCGTGGCATTGACCATGTATAACACCGACGAATCAATAAAAGGCTTCGCGCATGCTTGTTTCAACCAGGCGCTGATGAAAGGCTGGCCGTTGTATCTATCTACCAAAAACACCATCCTTAAAAAATATGATGGCCGTTTTAAAGATATTTTTGAAGAGATTTATCAAGCCGATTACAAGAAAAAATTTGCTGATGCAGGCATTACTTACGAGCATCGTTTGATTGATGACATGGTGGCATCGGCCTTAAAATGGAATGGTAATTTTGTTTGGGCTTGTAAAAATTATGACGGCGACGTACAAAGCGATACCGTTGCACAAGGTTTTGGCTCATTAGGTTTAATGACCTCGACCCTGGTTACTCCTGATGGTAAAACTATGGAAGCCGAAGCAGCACACGGTACAGTTACCCGCCACTACCGCGAGCACCAGGCAGGCCGCCCAACTTCAACCAATCCTATCGCATCTATATTTGCATGGACCCGTGGTTTAGAGTTCCGCGGTGTACTGGATAACAACCAGCCATTAATTGACTTCTGCAAAACTTTAGAGCAGGTTTGTATTGAAACTGTTGAAAGCGGCAAAATGACCAAAGATTTGGCTATTACCATAAAACCAAAGGTAGAGCACGGTACCGATTACCTGTACACCCAAGAGTTTTTGGAAGCGATCAACGAAAATTTAAAAGCGAAATTAGGTAAGTAATAATTGCCGCTTGTCATGCTGAGGAACGAAGTATCTTGTATAAGATTCTTCACTACGTTCAGGATGACAGGAAATTTTAAAAAGCCCGTATAGTTTCTATGCGGGCTTTTTATTTATTAAATTTTCACCTCTCCTCATTAACTGATACCTTTGGCAAAATTCACAAACCAATTTTTATGTCTGCATTATATCCGTTAAAATTCGAAACCCTTTATAAAGATAAAATTTGGGGTGGTCAAAAAATAAGAACTTACCTGCACAAAGATTTTGGCTCGCTGCCAAACTGCGGCGAAACCTGGGAAATATCGGGTGTTAAAACCGATGTTTCGGTAGTTGCCAATGGCGAACTGGCGGGCCAATCACTGGCCGACCTGTTAGAGCAATATGGCGCCGAGCTGGTGGGTAAAAAAGTTTACGACCACTTTGGTAATATATTCCCCCTATTGGTAAAGTTTATTGATGCCAACGAGGACCTTTCTATACAGGTACACCCTAATGATGAGCTGGCTAAAAAACGCCATAACTCGTTCGGTAAAACCGAAATGTGGTATGTGATCGAGGCTGACCCGGGCTCGACGCTGATAGCCGGTTTTAACCAGGAACTTACGCAGGAAAAATACCTGGAGAAATTTGACAGCGGCCACTTAACCGATGTATTGAACAAGGAAGATGTAAAGGCAGGCGATGTTTTCTTTTTACCTGCAGGACGTGTGCATACTATAGGCAAAGGCTTGTTAATTGCCGAAATTCAGCAAACATCAGATATTACCTACCGTATCTACGATTTTGATCGTGTTGACGATAAAGGCAACAAACGCGAACTGCATACCGAAGAAGCTTTAGCCGCTATTGACTACAAGCACTACCCGGAATACAAAACCAACTACACGCCCGAAAAAGATAAAAGTGTACACCTGGTTACCTGCCCTTATTTTACTACCAACGTATTGGATGCTACCAAAAGCACCGCGAAAGACTACAGCAACCTCGATTCGTTTGTGATACATGTTTGTTTAGCCGGCGAATACACCATTAAACATAATGGCGACAGTTATCCTGTTAAAATGGGCGAGTGTATACTATTGCCTAAAACCGTTGACCACGTAGAACTGGAAACCACTACAGGCTTTAAAATACTGGAAAGCTTTATTGAATAAGTATAAAATATGCACCAACAAAAAAATCCCGATCTCATAAAGACCGGGATTTTTGTTTTATATCCTATGCAAATCTTATGCAAAAACCTTTCAGCTTTCGCCTTTAACCTTTCAGCTTATTTAGCCAATTCCTCTGCCATGGCAGCGCCAATTTCGGCAGGCGATTCAACTACACGGATACCGCACTCGCGCATAATTTTCATTTTTGCAGCAGCAGTATCGTCGGCACCGCCAACAATGGCACCTGCGTGGCCCATACGGCGTCCCGGAGGCGCTGTTTGTCCGGCTATAAAGCCAACAACCGGTTTGGTACCGTTCTCTTTTATCCAGCGGGCAGCTTCGGCTTCCATGCCGCCGCCAATTTCGCCTATCATAATGATGCCGTGTGTATCCGGATCGTTCATTAACAATTCAACCGCTTCTTTGGTTGGGGTACCTATGATAGGGTCGCCGCCAATACCAATAGCTGTAGT
Organism: Mucilaginibacter sp.; assembly: GCA_035492275.1. Classification (GTDB taxonomy): domain Bacteria; phylum Bacteroidota; class Bacteroidia; order Sphingobacteriales; family Sphingobacteriaceae; genus Mucilaginibacter. Next base: position 5,193 of record DATJJI010000107.1, on the reverse strand, counting down.
GATACCTAAACCGGCTTTTACCACCTGGTCAACCGCCTCGTAAGTTAAGGTGCCTGATTTTGAAACCACACCTACGTTACCTTTTTTAAAGATAAAGCCCGGCATGATACCTATTTTGCTTTCATCGGCAGTAATAATGCCGGGGCAGTTAGGGCCTATTAAACGCGCGTCTTTATCGGTTAAATATTCTTTTACCTGTATCATATCCTTGGTTGGGATACCTTCGGTGATACAAACGATCACTTTAATGCCCGCCTCGGCTGCTTCCATGATCGCGTCGGCTGCAAATGCCGGCGGAACGAAGATGATAGATACATTAGCGCCGGTTTGCTTAACAGCATCGGCTACGGTGTTAAAAACCGGGCGATCAAGGTGAGTTTGGCCGCCTTTACCGGGGGTAACACCACCAACCAACTGGGTACCGTACTCAATCATCTGCGTAGCGTGATAAGTACCCTCATTACCTGTAAAACCCTGAACTATAACTTTAGAATCTTTATTTACCAGAACACTCATTTTGGTCTCTTTACTTTTTGTAGCGCAAAGCTAAAATAAAATTTCGCCCCCTAACCTACTGTAACGGGAATTTTTTGTTTATGATGAAAAATTTACAAATGAGCCCCCTCTAAATCTCCCCCGGTAGGGGAGACTTACTATACATCTTAATTTATATAGTTTAAGCAAATCAAAGTCCTCCCTACCGGGGAGGATTTAGGTGGGGCAGAACGGGCGCCAGTTACTCACCCGGTCATCGCTTCGCTGGACCACCTTCTCTTCCGCAAGCGGGAAAGAGGGATTTTGAATTTCCAACTTCGAATGATGAAGTAAGTCTATAAAACTTCATCATTCGATATTCAGCATTCGGTATTCGATATTAAATACCGCTAATCAAAACCTCCCCCTTCAGGAAGCCGGGGGGCTAAACTCGTTTTCACTCTTCGCGATCACAATGGTAGCTACTCCATTACCAATAACATTGGTGATGGCCCGTGATTCAGACATAAAGCGGTCTACGCCTAACAATATCGCCACCCCTTCAACCGGGATCACCTTAATAGCTGCCAGGGTTGAAGTGAGCACAATGAAACCGCTGCCGGTTACGCCTGCCGCGCCTTTCGAGGTGATCATTAATATACCGATGATCTCCAATTGCTGTTCGATGGAAAGGGGGATATGAAACACCTGCGCCAAAAATATCACCGACATAGACAAATAGATGGTGGTGCCATCCAGGTTAAACGAATATCCCGCAGGGATAACCAAACCTACTACCGATTTGGAGCAGCCAAATTTCTCCAGTTTCTCCATCATCCCCGGCAGGGCCGACTCGGACGACGAGGTACCCAGCACGATCAATATTTCTTCCTTCACATGCTTTAAATATTGCCACAGGCTGAATTTATAGATGCGGCAAATAATATTCAGCACCACAAAAATGAACAGGATCATGGTAATGTAAACCGATGCCATGAGCAAGGCTAACGGCTGCAAAGTTTTAATGCCGTAAGTACTTATAGTATACGCCATCCCGCCGAAAGCGCCTATCGGGGCTACCTTCATCACAATGCGCATAATGTTAAAGAATACTTTGGATAGCTTGTCGAACAGGTCGATCACTGTACGCCCCGTATCACCCATACGGCTCAAGCCAAAACCGAACAGGATGGCGAAGAAAAGTATCTGCAAAATATCGCCTTTGGCAAAGGCATCGAAAGCGTTGGCGGGAACAATGTGAGCGATAAAATCGCCCCAGTGCATTTCGGACGCTGCCTTTTGGTATACGGCCAGTTTACTGGTATCGGCTTTTACGGTGCTTACAAAGCCATCGCCCGGTTTAATAATGTTGGCTACCGTTACACCTATGATCAACGCAAAGGTGGTTACTATTTCAAAATATAACAGCGCTTTGCCTCCTACCCGGCCTACCTTTTTCATATCGGCCATACCGGCAATGCCCAGCACAATGGTGAAAAATATAATAGGCGCTATCAGCATTGTAATTAAGCTGATAAATGTTTTGCTGATGAGTTGTGCCGTTGGCGCAAATGGCTTGTAATACAGCCCTACAATAACACCCAGCACAATTGCAATAAGTACCTGGAAGGTCAGGTTGCCGAATAATCGTTTCATTAAAACAATAATACGATTTATCCCAAAACAAAAAAGACTTACAGAGATTAAACCCTCGTAAGTCTTTTTTGCGCATTTTGGTGCCGGATATTTGCTTTATTTACTCCAATGGCCCGGTTTCCAGAAAAAACCTTTGCCACGGCTTTCCCAATAACCTGCTACCCAAACTACGCCGCGGCGTGGTGGTACTTCCCAACGGCCCAGGCGTTCAACATAGGTATTGCCTTTGGCTACCCATTCGTCACTTACCCACATCCAATTGCGGTTTGATGCCGGGCGGGCGGGCCTGTCAGCCGGATCAACATGATGGATCATCCGTTCCTTAACAATAACCTGAGCATGACTGGCAGCACTAAACAACAGCATCGCTGCCGATACAAATAGTATTCTCCTTAAAGTTTTCATAAATTGGTTAATTGATTTTATAAGGCGATAAATTTAAAAAATAGCTCACTTCTCAAACAAAAAAATAATAAATTTTTTACATAACCCATTTCAACAAAAAGGCTTACGGGATAATATCCTGTAAGCCTTTTAATTTTATAAATACTGTTAATTATCTCCAACGACCCGGAATCCAAACATAACCTCTTGGACGATTAGCCCAATGGCCTGCTACCCACACCGCATGCGGGCGTGGCGGTACTGCCCAATAACCGGGGCGTTCAACATAAGTGGCGCCGCTTGGGGCCCATTCGTCGCTTACCCATACGTGACGGGGCGATGGGGCAACAGGGCGTACCACTACCGGGCCGCGGTGATAAAGGCGTGCCCTTACTACAATCTGTGCATTGCTATCGGCAGCCGCAAATAGCATGAACGCTGCTGATACGAATAAGATTCTCTTTAAAGTTTTCATAATTAAGTGTGTTTAAAAAAAACCTGCGGCAAGTTATATTTTGTCGCTGCGTTTATATCTTAAAGACAAGACTGAATAAAAAAAGTTTAATTTTTATCATCAAAAAGTTGAACGGGCCTTGTTTTAAAAGTGCGCGTTTAATAAAATTATTATCTTCGTTGCATGTCACCGGCAGAAGCTAAAAAACAAATTGAATCCCTATCGGCAGAGCTAAAACAACATAGCTATAACTACTATGTACTGGCCATGCCTACCATTACCGATTTTGAGTTTGATAAAAAACTGGAAGCCCTGGGCGCTCTTGAAAAACAGTTCCCCGAGTTTTTAGATGCTGATTCGCCAACACAACGGGTAGGCGGTTTTATTACCAAGGAGTTTAAAACGGTGAAGCACCGCTGGCCTATGCTATCATTAGGCAACACCTATAACGCGCAGGAGCTGGTTGATTTTGATCAGCGCATACGCAAAGCCATAGGCGACAATTTTGAATATGTGTGCGAACTGAAGTTCGACGGCTTATCCATGAGCCTTACTTACCAGGATGGTAAGTTGTTGCGTGCCGTAACCCGTGGCGATGGTGTGCAGGGCGATGAAGTGACCACCAACGTGCGCACCATACAAAGCATCCCTAAACGATTACATGAAGGCGATTACCCGGCCGAGTTTGAGATACGCGGCGAGGTTTTTATGCACCTCAAAGCTTTTGAAAGACTAAACGATGAACGTATAGAAAACGGCGAACAGCCTTACGCCAACCCGCGCAACTTTGCGTCGGGCACTATTAAGCTGCAGGATTCGGCCGAGGTGGCAAAGCGCCCATTAGATTGCTTTTTATACTTTTTATATACCGATAAGCAACTGTTTAAAACACATTGGGAAAGCCTGCAAGCCGTTAAAAGCTGGGGCTTTCATGTTAATGAACATAGTAAACTTTGCAAGGATATTGACGGCGTGCTGGCCTTTATTACCGAGTGGGATAAAAAACGGTTCAACCTGAGTTATGATATTGATGGTATTGTGATCAAGGTAAACAACCTGAACCAGCAGCAGGAATTGGGTTTTACGGCAAAATCGCCGCGATGGGCCATATCCTACAAATTTAAAGCCGAGCAGGTGCAAACCGAATTGCTGGCTGTAACCTACCAGGTGGGCCGCACAGGGGCGGTAACCCCGGTAGCTAATTTAAAACCGGTATTGCTGGCGGGCACTACAGTAAAACGCGCCACCCTGCATAATGCCAATGAGATATTAAGGCTCGACCTGCACCAGGGCGATTGGGTGTATGTAGAAAAGGGTGGTGAGATCATCCCGAAAATTATCAGCGTAAATTTAGAGAAACGCGACCCATCGGCACCGGCCATACAATATGTTACGCATTGCCCGGCCTGTAATACCCAATTAAAGCGCCAGGAAGGCGAAGCGGCTTTTTATTGTCCTAATGATGAAGGCTGCCCGCCGCAAATAACCGGTAAAATGCAGCATTTTATCGGCCGCAAAGCTATGAACATTGATGGGCTGGGTGATGAAACCATTGATACCTTGTACCAACGGGGCTTTATACGCCATATCAGCGATTTGTATAAGTTGCATGAGCATGTGGATGAGCTGAAAAAAATGGAACGTTTTGGCGAGAAATCTATCACTAATATGCTGGATGGTATCGAGAAATCGAAACAGATGCCTTTTGAAAAAGTGCTGTTTGGCCTGGGCATACGCTATATTGGCGAAACCGTAGCTAAAAAACTTACCCAGCATTTTAAAACCATTGATAACCTAATGGCAGCTACGCTGGACGAACTGACCGTGGCCGAAGAAATTGGCGAGCGCATTGCCCACAGCCTCATTGAATATTTTGCCAACCCCAGGCATCGCGAAGAAATTGAAGAACTGAAAGCCCAGGGCCTGCAATTTGTAAGCGAAGAAAAAGAGGTGATTTTACAAAGCGATAAGTTAACCGGAAAAACCTTCATCATATCAGGCACTTTTGAACGCTCAAGGGATGAGCTGAAAGATATCATCGAGCAAAACGGCGGTAAAATACTGAGCAGTATATCAGCCAAGCTGAATTTTGTTGTAGCCGGCGATAACATGGGTCCCTCAAAACTGGAGAAAGCACAGAAGCTGAATATTCCTATTATTAGTGATGAGGAATTGATGGGGATGATCGGGTGAGTTAGCTCCACGCGTCATTTCGAGCGATAGCG
>DATJJI010000106.1:0-4991 GCA_035492275.1 Mucilaginibacter sp. | reverse complement strand
GACCAACGCCTTTTAGCGCCATACACCACCAGCGGCGGCCCGTTAATGCCGTATGCGCCGCCCAATATCCCGGCTAATAAACCACAGCCAAAAAGCCAGGGCAGGCTATCTTTGTTAAGTTCGGTAAGTTGCTTACCTGTTATAGAGTAGATAGAAAATGCACTGATGACCACACCCAAAACTATTTTCACTATCCGCTCATCAACATAAAGTAATAAACCAAGCCCTAAGGGGATACCAATAAGCGTGAACAGTATAAGCCCGCCTGCACTGCGGAAGTGGATCTTTTTCCAGTCCTGCACCACTACTACACCCGCTATGGTTATGGATACCAGTACCGAAAGCGGCACCGCCACATTAAGCGGCACCCATAAAGCAAGCAAAGGAACGGCAACCAGCGATTCGCCAAAACCAAAGGCCGAACGGAACACCGTAGCAATAAAAATAACGAACAAAATATGGATAGCAACAGCGGTTAGCAGCATCAGGATTTTCAGGTAGTAATGAGGTTAAATATACCCAATTTATAGCTAATTTCTGTTATAAATGGGAGCGAAAAACCTTTAATATTTCCAATAGTTTCCTGATATGATGATCATGTTGAGCAGCTTGATGCTGTTGTCGTAATAATCATAATCTTTCAGCTTAAACCTGGTCAGGTAATCCCACAAATGGTTTAGCCAAACCTGATTCTTATTATCTATCATGGCCGAAACGGCGAAGGGAGCTACAAAACTCAGCGCTTCAAAATACCTGCCCTTAATATCATTGCCCGCAAGCGTATAACCCGCGGAAAGGTTATAAGTATTATTATTTGTAGTTTCTTTTATCCAGCGGTTAATTTTTGTGTCGATGGTTTTTGCGCGCTTATCGCCATTGAGTAAATAATCAGTGCCTATGCGCCAGGGAACGCGGCAGGCATTGTAATTATATTGTCCATCGTACCGATCTTCTAAAAAATGTGGCCCGGCTGGTTTGGGGGTTTTGTTGAGGTTGATGATAAAATCGGGTAGTAAACCGGCGTCGGGGCTATAAGCAGTTTGCATGTAGGTAAATAACTTATAGCCCGCATCAACAACCTTTGCCCATCGTACGTCATGCGTAGCCTGCTGAAAAGCTTTAAAATGTACAGGCATAAAGTCGGATGATCGCGTAGCGAAATAATCTTTGCTTTCCTGCTCTACACCATCGCTCAACAAAACCGACCAGGTTTGGTGGTTGACCTCATGTTGCATAATGGCGTTGATCATGGCTTTACCTTCCTGTAAATAATTAATAGCGTAAGTATTGCCCCATTGGCGTGATGCCAATAGTAAAGCGTAAGCAATATCCATATCACCATCTGTAGCCGATGTTCTGTCGAGATCGACTCCATTGGTTTTTTGTGCCCAAGCCATCAGGTATCTGCTTTTAGCGCTGGGGTGAGCACGGTAATAACGGTACAGATCATCAAAAGTAGCTTTGGCTTGCGGGTCATGCCCGGCCATCAAAGCGATTATGATCATACCATATCCCTGCCCTTCGGATACGCATTGTTTACCGCCCTTGCCTTCAAACCAAACATAACTTTGCTGCTTGCCCGGCACAATTTTTATAAACCGTTTTTTCCATTGGCCGTAAAAACTGCAGACGCTGTTATCCAGTTGCGTTTGGGTGATGTGACTGGGTTTAATGGTACCCGTAAAGTAAGCCTCATGCTGTGGAAAAGGTTTTGCAATACGTTGCGTGGTTGAATGCTCCCAACAAAATACAGTTACACAAAACAGAATAAACAATTATACCACATACCGGCGCTAATATCAAGGTTAAACTGTAAATGCCATCACCGCTATTTAACATTTTTATAAAACGATGTTTACCTCATACACAAACCCCATGTCGTAAATTTGGTTATTATTACTTATGAACATTGCAGACGTTATCATTATCGGCGCCGGGGCAACCGGATTAATGGCCGCACGTACCCTGGCAAAAGCCGGTAAAAAGGTTATTGTTTTAGAGGCGCGCGATCGTTGTGGCGGCCGCATACATACTTTGCATAATGAGTCGTTTTTTAAGCAGGCCGAACTGGGCGCCGAGTTTATTCATGGCGACCTGCCGGTAACCTTAAACTTATTGAAAGAAGCGAACATCGATGCCGAGCCTTCAGCTTTAACCATGTGGCGCTACAAGGACGGTAAATTTATTACCGATGAAGAACCTACGCCGCATTGGGATACGCTTTTGGAGAAATTAAACGACTTACAAGAGGATTGCAGCATCAACGAATTTCTGGATAAGGAATTTGCAGGTGATGAATACAATGACCTGCGCCAAAGCGTCCGGCGGTTTGCGGCGGGTTATGACACCGCCGACCCCGACCGGGCCAGCGCGTTCGCCCTGCGCCTCGAATGGGAAAATGATGATGATGACGCCCAGCACCGCGTAAAAGGCGGGTATGATACCATGATCAATTTTTTGGCAGATGAATGCCGTGCGGCCGATGGTGTTATTTATTTAAACTCGGCAGTTACTGATGTTTACCGGCATCAGGATAAGGCGGAAGTGATAACCACCGATGGCACCATTTATTATGCAGGCAAAGTTTTAATAGCCCTTCCGCTGGGTGTTTTGCAAGCGGATGAGGGCGAGCAGGGGGCCATAAAATTTCATCCACCTGTACCAGACCAGCAACAGGCAATTCAAGCTATGGGCTTCGGCTCCATCATTAAGATACTACTGGAGTTTGACGAGCTTTTTTGGGAGAATAGCCATACGGCAAACTTAACCGGGAATGACCCACAACAAATGAGCTTTATCTTGTCGGATAAAATTATTCCCACCTGGTGGACACAGGCTCCTAAACATAATAACATACTTACCGGCTGGCTGGGCGGTCCGGCGGCGGCCGATAAAAAAGACCTGACCGAAGACGAACTACTGGAATTATCCCTGCAATCGCTGGGCGAGATATTTGATCTGTCACCGGCAGAATTGCAGAATAAACTCATCGCCTTTAATTGCGTGAACTGGACCACCGACCCTTATACCCGGGGTTCCTACGCTTATGATACAGTCGCCGCTCCTGAAGCTCGTAAGGTATTGACCAAGCCGGTTGATGATACGCTATTTTTTGCCGGGGAATACCTGTATAATGGACCCGCGATGGGTACAGTCGAGGCGGCACTCACCAGCGGCGAAGAGGTAGCCCGCCGAATAATTGATATCGCTTTATAAAAAGCACACCAGTAGGTTGTTGATTACCAAATAGATTTGTATCTTTCGCTTATAGTGGATAATTTTAGTGGCCAAACCTGTCACAAAATGAAAAGCGTATTCAATAAAGTTGATGTAACTGAATTAATAGAACGCATCAGTCACCTAACACACAACACCAAACCACTTTGGGGTAAAATGACCGTAGCGCAAATGCTGGCGCACTGCAATGTAAGCTATGAAATGGCTTATACCGATATGCACCCCAAACCTAAGGCATTTATGAAGTTTGTATTAAAGTTACTGGTGAAGGATAAAGTAGTTGGCCCGCAGCCATACCGTCAAAACACCCCAACTGCCCCTGCCTTTATTATTAAGGACGATAAAGACTTTGGCACTGAAAAGAAACGCCTGATAGATCATCTGAACCAAACCCTTCAATTGGGTGAACCTCATTTTGATAATAAAGAATCGCACTCATTCGGTAAACTGTCTGTTGGTGAGTGGAACACCATGTTCTATAAGCACCTTGACCATCACCTGGCACAATTTGGGGTATAATATCAATTGCCGAACACCTGCAAGCGCGCCGTTTTTACTTCCTGTAAAAATATGGGAATAGCGTTATAGGGATCATAGGGGACTTTAACTTTTTGCTCATTTTTATTACCAATAGGGATGTCCAGTGTTTCTATTGGCAAATAACCTTTATAGCCCGACTGTTTTACGATGTTCATTATTTTTACCACATCCATCTTTACTTCACCTGCGGGTGTGGTAAAGCTTTCTTTAAGCTGAAAGTTAACGGCGTAGGGCATTGCTTTTTCTACATCGCTGTAAGTAAAATTGCCGCTATCCACTACCAGCCCAAACCAGGGAGAATTGACCAACTGAACCACTTTAATTGCTTCGTAGGCGGTTTTAATAAAGTCGCCGTGGTTTTGCAGACCGACCAGGACACCGCGCTGCTGCCCGTATTCCACACACGCCTTAATGCTGGCCGCCATGTAGTGTGCTACCTCGTCCCATTTGTTTTCATAACCTGGCGGCACCGGGCCTGAAAATATGCGGATAACCGGCGCGCCTAATTTCGCGGCTACGTCTATCCACTGTTTAACCAGCTTTACATCGGCGGCACGTTTTGCCGGATCGGGGTTGGTAAAATCGTTGCGCACCCCGGTGCCGCTGATATCTACCCCTTGCAAAAAGGCGTATCGTTTCACGCTGTTTATATAGGCATCGTCAGGGACAGCCGGGTAAGTGGGGAAATAATATCCGGTCATATCTACGGCATCAAATCCATTTGCCGAGCACCAGTCTATGAGCTCAAATAATGACATGCTTTTACTGCCCGGCTTATTTAGCAAGGCATTGTTAAACGAAAAAGCGTTCAGGCTTATTTTTACTCTTGATTCGCCTTTGCGTTTTAAGGATAAATCGTTTTGCGCATGCAGGGTATTACCAAATAACAGGCAAACAACTACTAATACAGGGAAAACGCTTTTCATGACTTTAAATTGGTTTATGCTTGACGCGGATAAGACAACTAATATAGTTAAGTAGCGCGGCTGCTGCAAACGCCGGATCGGCAATCAATGATTATCTTTATCAAACATGCACACCATTATAGCCGAGATACGATCAGCCATTGAAGCCATTGAAAAGAATGCAAAGCTGCGTGAAGAAATGAGCTTTGACAGCCGCGCCAATGCGATAGATTTTATGGAGTTTCATATTATTGACCGTATGGATGGCCTGCCATCAAGTGCAGATGCGGCCGCTTTAAAGCAACGGGC
>DATJJI010000105.1:0-2587 GCA_035492275.1 Mucilaginibacter sp. | reverse complement strand
TTACGATTTCATTATCATTGATTGTTCGCCGTCATTAGGTTTGATCACCATTAACGCTCTTACTGCTGCCGACTCGGTTATTATACCTGTACAATGCGAATATTTCGCTTTAGAAGGTTTGGGTAAATTGCTCAACACCATCAAAATTGTACAGAACCGTTTAAATACCAACCTTAAAATAGAAGGTATTTTGCTGACGATGTATGATGTAAGGCTGCGCCTTTCAAACCAGGTGGTTGAAGAGGTGCGCACCCATTTTGAAGAAATGGTGTTTGATACCATTATACAACGCAACACCCGTTTAAGCGAGGCGCCAAGCTTTGGCTTATCGGTAATTATGCATGATGCTACCTGCAAGGGCGCCATTAATTATTTAAACCTGGCCCGCGAAATTATCCGCAAAAATGGCCTGGTGAATGACGAACTTAAAGCGACAACAGTAACCGTATAACATGAGTGCAGAGAAAAGAAAAGCTTTAGGAAGAGGATTAAGCGCACTGTTAAATGACTCTGAGGATGTACTTCCTTATAAAAAAAGTAATAATACTACCGGTAACAACAGCGTAAGTTCAACCCAGGAGGTTAGCGGTTTAGGTTCGGTTAATGATATAAAGCTGTCTGAAATTGAGGTTAACCCTTTTCAGCCACGTACCGAGTTTGATGAGCAGGCACTGCAAGATCTTTCTGACTCGATCAAATTACAGGGCCTTATACAGCCTATCACCGTTCGCCGTATCAATGCGCATCAATATCAATTAATATCGGGCGAACGCCGTTTTCGTGCATCTAAACTGGCGGGATTAACCCATATCCCGGCTTATGTGCGTACCGCCAACGACCAGCAGATGCTGGAAATGGCGCTGATAGAAAACATCCAGCGTGAAAACCTGAATGCCATCGAGGTTGCCCTGAGCTTTCAACGGATGATTGATGAGTGTTCCCTTAAACAAGACGAACTGGGCGAGCGCGTAAGCAAAAACCGGTCGACCGTTACCAATTACCTGCGTTTACTAAAGCTGCCGCCAACCATCCAGGCATCTATTCGCGATGGTGGTATCAGCATGGGCCATGCTAAGGCCTTGTTAGCCATTGAGGACCCTACAAAACAAATATATATCCACAAACATATTATTCAACAAGGTTTATCCGTTCGTAAGGTGGAAGAGATGGTTCGCGATCTGCAAAGCTCGCGTGCAAAAAAGGAAGGTAAACAACCTGAGCCGGTATCGTTTCAACTACAAAAAATACAGGATGACCTGGCGTCTAAATTCAGTTCGCAGGTTAAGCTTAAAGTAGGTAACCGCGGCAATGGTGTTATTGAAATTCCTTTTTTATCAGAAGACGATCTGGGCCGCATTCTTGAAATGTTGGATTGGTAAAAATGTATAGATACCTATTAATTATTGGCTTGCTTATTGGGTTCGCTTTTTCGGCAGTAGCTCAAAATCCCGATATGCGGTCAAAAAAAAGCCGGGCCGATAGTATACAGGCTAAAAAAGACTCGCTTAAATCAAAGCCGTTCGTGCCCAAAATGACGGACGAAAAGATTTATCATCCGGATAGTACGCACAGCCCGCATAAAGCAGTTATGCACTCCTTAATTATCCCGGGCTGGGGCCAGGTTTATAATCATAGGTGGTGGAAAGTGCCACTTGTTTATGCCGCGCTGGGCTCGCTGGGCTTTTTGTATGTAAGAAACACCGGCTATTACAAAGAAGATCTGGCGGTAGCCAAATACTACGAAAAGGGAGAGCAACCCAAACCAACCGACCCATACTACGATACCTATCAATTATATAAAAAATATGGCGTTGACCCTACAACGGTTAACCAGGCAGTTAAAGCCGATGCCCGTAACCGCGACCTTTGCGCATTTGGTTTTATAGCATTTTGGGGCATACAGGCTATTGATGCTTACATTGATGCCAAATTTATGCACTCCTTTTCAATGGATAGTAACTTTACCATGAAAATAGGGCCCGACATGACACCACCGCCTATGTATGCACAAAATTTTAATGGTTCACTTATTCCGGGTTTAAAAGTTACCTTTACACTTAAATAAAGGAGCGTTCGCTATAACCTCCGCCTAAATAAATTTACAACAGCCATGAAGATAGCATTATTGGGTTACGGAAAAATGGGTAAGATCATTGAAAAGATAGCCATTGACCGTAAGCATGAAATAGTTCTTAAAATTGATTATGATAACCTTGACGATCTGACTACAGAAAATCTGCAAAAAGCCGATGTGGCCATTGAGTTTAGCACACCAGGAACGGTATTAGGCAATATTGACCATTGCTTTAACGCGGGCGTACCTATTGTAGTAGGCACTACCGGCTGGCACGAGCAATTAACCCAGATAAAAGAACGCTGCGAGGCCAATAACAACTCGTTTATTTATGCCACCAATTTTAGTGTTGGCGTAAATATATTTTTCCATGTAAATAAATTCCTGGCTAAGCTCATGAACCAGCACTCGTATTATGAAGTGCAGGTAGAAGAGATTCATCACACACAAAAGCTTGACTCGCCAAGTGGCACCGCAATTACCATAGCCGAAGGCATACTGGAAAACCTGGAT
>DATJJI010000104.1:0-6035 GCA_035492275.1 Mucilaginibacter sp. | reverse complement strand
GCTATATAAATTGTCTTCTCTTTTATCTCGGCATTCAGGCCTGTAAATTTCAGCATATTCAATAGTTCCGATGCTTTAACATTTCGTGATATACGGCCTGAGTATTGCCCGGCCGGTACGGCGCTTTGGTAAACCACATTCAAATCATACCAGCGGCAAACCTTGCGCATAATGGTTTTAATATCATCATCTGTAAACTGGAATAAACCATTTTTCCAGGCCAGCTCCTGGTCAACATCAACCTCTTTTATGAGGTTTGAGCCTTCCTGTTTATTTTGAATGGCCTGTTGGCCCGGTTTTAAAATGCCGCTCCATTTGTCAGTTCTTATTTTTACCGACCCCTCTTCTAATGTTGTTTTGATGGCATCTTCATCATCATAAGCCATAACATTAAAATGCGTGCCTAAAACTTCAATTTCGGTACGGTTGGTTTTAACTATAAAAGGCATAGCCGGGTTTTTGGCAACCTCGAAATAAACCTCGCCGGTAATTTCTACCCGCCGGTCTTTACCGTTAAAAAAGGTTGGGTATTTGATGGATGATGTGGCATTTAACACAGCCTTACTGCCATCGGGCAAAATGATCTGGTATTGGCCGCCCCGTGGGGTAGCTAAAGTATTTATTTGCGGAACAGCAGCAATTTCGCCGGCACCGCCATTAGCGGTATAAATAAGCTTTCCGTTTGATGTATTGCTTACCACGGTTTGGCCCTGTTTTGATAGGGTACCCAGGTGGGCGCTATCCAGCGGCACCTGTGTGCCATCGGCCAGGGTTAGTACCGCTTTATTTGATCCCGGCAGGGCATCGTGCATAACCTTAACCGGTTTTTGTACCAGGTAATTATCGGTTGGATTTTTTTGCTTTAGGCTAAAATATAACGAAACGCCTACTAAAAGCATGGCAGCAGCAGCGGCATACTTTCTCCAGTTAAACCTGCGTTCAACTATAACCGCGTCCTGAGTTTTTGCGCCCTCAAGTAAAATACGGTTAAATATTTCATAGCTTTTATCGGGCTGAAACAGTGGCTCCGAGGTCTGCATATCATCCCATGCTTTTTTCATAAGCATGGTTAACCTGTCATCGTTAACAGATTCTTCTATCAACCGAAATAGCTCGTTTGTTTCTTGTTCAGTTGCCGTTTTTTTGAAATAGCTATTAAACAAATAGACAAATCTTACATCAGATTCATTCATCGAGAAAAATATTAATAACAGGTTTATACAGAAACTGGATGTTTCTATTTATAAAGACACATGTGGGTGTAAAAAAGGGGGTATAGGCCTGCAAATATTTTTATCGCCTAAATAAAAATGCAGTAATGATCAGTAACACATCGATGTTGGTTTGTATATGGCTTTTTATAGAGGCCACCGCAATTTTGAGATATTTTTTTACGGTTTCTTTCGAGATATCCAAATTTTCGGATATTTCGGAATATTTAAGGCGCTCGTGCTTGCTTAACAGATAAACCTTTTTTTGCTGGGTAGGCAAGCTGTCAATAGCCTCATCAAGCAAGTGATAATATTTTTGTTCGCTGCCTATTTCTTCGGCCATAGCGTTTACTACGCTTTCATCCCATTGAGCATAACGTGCATATTCTTTGGCAACTTTTCGTAAGCAGTTTAACGCGTAGTTTTTTGAGATAACAAACAGGTAGGCTTTAAAATTCTTTACCTCTTCCAGATCAGCACGGTTCATCCATATTTTGAGGAACACATCCTGCACTACTTCTTCCGCCAATTCCATGGAGTTGGTAAGCCGGTAAATGTACACACCAAGTTGCTGATGATGTAAAGAAAACAATCTTTCGAAGGCATCTTCATCACCGCTGGCTACATGCAAAAGCATGTCCTTTTCATCAAGAAAAGTTCTGTTGTGCATCGATCAGTTTTAGTAATTGGTTGGCTAAAAAATTACACTCATTAGGCTATCCGCACCGGCAAATATGTAACTTTATCGCTACATTACAAGTGTTTTTTCGCCAAAAAAGTTTTAAAAATTTAGTTATTATAATTGATAAGTAAATATCAAAAAATTATTATTTAAAAATAAATAATAACTTAAATCGGCTTTTTTGGGCTGTTTAGAGCGGTTTTTCGAATTATTTAATAACACTTATATCGTCATTGCAATCGATTTCCATAAGCATAACGGGCATTAGTCGGGCAGATAATCCATAGTGTGATTATTAGATATTGCCGGCTGCATTTTTTTATCGAAAACGTAATTGCCCATCACCAAAAAATCCATTTCGGTTCGCATAAAGCCCAGATAGGCGTCTTCTGGCGTGCAAACAATAGGCTCACCGCGCACATTAAATGAGGTGTTGATGAGCATGCCTACTCCGGTTATTTTTTTAAAGTCATTTAGTAGCTGCCAGAATTTAGGATTGGTTTCGTGGCTTACCGTTTGTATCCGGGCAGAGTAGTCAACGTGAGTGATAGATTGAAAATCAGATCGCACATGATAAAGCCGCTTGTATAATTCAAGATCATTATAGTTGGGGGGCTCAGGTTTTCTTAAGTCTTTTTTAAGATCGCCCACAAAAAGCATATAGGGCGATGAAAATTTCAGGTCAAAAAACAGGTTCGCGTCTTCAGTCAGAACACTGGGCGCAAAGGGCCTGAAACCCTCACGGAATTTAATTTTTGTGTTGATGATCTTTTGCATTTCCGGATTTCCGGGATCGCCCAGGATACTCCGGTTACCCAACGCACGCGGCCCAAATTCCATCCGCCCCTGAAACCAACCAATTACATGACCATCCGCTATTTTTTTACTGATAGCAGTACTTAGCTCGGTAAAATCAGGGTAGTATGTACCAACGGCACTATAATTATTTATTACTTTTTTAATATCATTATCAGTATATGCCGGGCCTAAATAGGCACCGTTTATCGCATCAGGTGCGGCAGGCGTTCTTTGCTGGTCAAAATAAATATGATGCGCTGCATAGGCCGCTCCCATTGCGCCGCCCGAATCGCCGGCCGCGGGTTGTATCCAGATGTTTTCGAAAATCCCCGCGTTCGCTATTTTGCTGTTTGCCACACAATTCAGGGCTACGCCACCTGCCATTACCAGGTTTTTGCTGTTGGTAAGTTTTTGAGCGGTTGTTGCTAACGTCATAACAATAGCCTCGGTAACCTGCTGTATGGCAAGCGCCATATTCATGTGGGTTTGCGTAATTGCTGATTCAGATTTTCGGCGCGGCAGATTAAACAATTGCTCCCATGCCGCATCGTTGGTCATGCGCAAACCGGTGGCATAATTAAAGTAGCGCATGTTAAGCAGTAGGGAGCCATCCTCACGCACATCAACCACCTGGTCCAGTATTTTCTTTTTAAAATCAATCGTTTCTGCCGAGTTGGGGTTGCCATATGCCGCCAGCCCCATCAACTTATATTCGCCGCTGTTAACTTTAAAACCCAGATAATAGGTAAACGATGAATACAATAAACCTACAGAGTGCGGAAAATGCAGCTCTTTAAGTATGCTAATTTGCTTACCCTTGCCATGACAAAGCGTAGTAGTAGCCCATTCGCCCACGCCATCAATAGTTAAAATGGCGGCATCATTAAACGGCGAAGGGTAAAAAGCGCTGGCCGCATGCGACAGGTGATGCTCGGGAAATAACAGCTGGATTTTTGCTGAGCCGAATTGCTTCAGCTCGTCGCGCAGCAGCTTTTTCATGAATAGCTTCTCTTTAATCCAAACCGGTATAGCAGTTACAAAGCTGAGCAACCCTTTAGGAACAAAAGCATGATAGGTTTCTAATAAACGTTCAAATTTGAGCAGGGGTTTATCATAAAATGCTACCGCTGTCAGGTTATCATAATTTACCCCGGCTTCATCCAAAACATATTTTATGGCTTGCGAGGGGAAGCCCGGATCGTGCTTGATCCTTGAAAAGCGTTCTTCCTGGGCGGCGGCAATAAGTTCGCCATCAATGATAATAGCGGCCGAGCTATCATGGTAATAAGCGGATATGCCTAAAATGATGCTTGCCACCTTTGCTTAAAATAAGGTATAAATAAATGGCGCCAATGCCGACGCGCTGGTTAGCACAATAATAACCGCCAATATTAACAGCACTGATATTAAAGGAAGCAGCCAGAACTTTTTCCGGGTTTTTAAAAATTGAAATAACTCTTTTATAAAATCCATGCTATTAATATTAAAAGGTATTTAAAAAATCGGCTGCTTCATAAGTGTGATTACGGTCGGCCATTACCGATTGGCGGCTTTTTTTAAATTGACACAGTTTTAAACCATCCTTGCCGGTTAATTTCCTGAATAGCCCTGTTGGCACAACAATAATCATGAAAACAAATCCCATCAATATTTTTGAACTGCCCGCGCTTAATATTTTTGATAAACCGAACCAGGCCACCGCAAAGGGGTAAAAAACCTTGGGCACAATAAGGCCGACGATAGTCACAATCAATGCAGCCGTTATACAGGAATGATTTTTATAGTACAGGCCCAGGCTTATCAACACAAATATTGCCACTTGAGCAAACTCAACTGTTTGCAGCTTGGTAACACCGGCAAATATTTTGGTTGATCTGCTCATTTATTTAATGCTGTTGGCTGTGGTTAATATGGCTAATGCGCCTTTGTTATTTTTATCCAGCTTTAACGTTTTGTTGGCATATTTCAAGGCCCCATCCTTATTACCCATTTTCGCGTAGGTATCAGCTATATTATTGATGATGGCAGTGTTGGTTGTATCGCTCGCGTAGGTTTTTTTAAGTGTAATTACGCTGTTTACATATTGCATAACCGGTGTAAGGTTAAAGCTGGAAGTATTGTTTTTAATGGCATAATCCAGGTATGGCATAGCATCTTCAGGGTCATCTAACTTAAGGTAAAGTACAAAAAGATTGCGTGCCTTATCAAAATTCGGCGCCATGTGGAATGATATAGCAAAGTTAGCCGCCGTGTTGTGGTAGTCTTTTATCGCCCCGCTTAAATTGGCCGCCTTTTCATAAAGCGCCTCTTCCTGGGGTGTTTCCAGTATCAGGGCCTCTACCACTTTCCGGGCATTGGCTATGTCTTTATTGTTGATGTAATAATTATACAACTGGTCCATCGCATCGGCCCAGCTAATGTTTTTAAAAGTTACCTGGTAGGCCAGTTGCTCCTCGGGCGTTTTAACCGGGTAATTAGGCTTAATATTAGCCGAAGTAAATGGCCAGTTACTTTTCAGGTTGACCATTTTATAAACCCCGGTCAGCGAATCAATTTTGGTGATCGGCATATCGCGTAATAATTGCGGATAGGATATTTCGCTGCCTTTAGGTACGGTTATAAAATCAGCTTTTTTCAGGCTTTCATAAAACGCATCGGACATTAAGGCATAACCTGCTAAATTAGGATGCACATGCTCCAGTATTAAATTGTCGCCAATAATATGATGGTCCGAGTTAGCTTCGAAAGCTGTCTTGGTATCCACCAAATGTGTATTGATATATTTTTTTGTTAGCTGATCGATGATATCATTTAACTCGTCAGGCGCACGGAAACGCAAGGCATCTAAATTCCGGGCCTTATCAAAAGCCGCCTTTGCTGCAATATAGTTACCTCGTTTAAATAAAATTTGACCAATGTAGTAGTTACATGCAGCATGATCAGGATACGCATTGTTGGCAGCATTGAAATAATTCAACGCAGATGGCAAATCATTTGCGTTGTACGCTTTTACTCCTTTATTATAATTATTATTAAAGGAGGTGTTTTGAGATGAAATGCTTATAAAAGGTTTCAGATCCTTTTCGTTGCTCACCAAGTTGCTGATGAAAACCGGGATCTTATGGTCGCTAAGGGTTTGCAGGGTTTGATCCATATTGGCCCTGAACTGCTCACCCCCCCGCTTGTACAATGCCGACTGATAAGGTATTTGCTGACTGGCAACCATGCGCTGCATCAGCGTTTCCTTTTGCTCGCCCTTGGGGAGGGTTGGACCGCCGGTAATACCGGTATAAATATTAGTCATTAATTGAACCAGTTTTAATTGCCGCAGGTTCAGTATAGTT
>DATJJI010000103.1:0-5464 GCA_035492275.1 Mucilaginibacter sp. | reverse complement strand
TCCCATTTAGAAGTATCGGTTTTTTTGTTGTACGATAGCGGGGTTTGTTGTGCTTCAGCTTGTAAAATACCAGCCAGCAGCAGGAGTGTTATCACAATTGTTTTCATGGTTTGTGAATTGGTTGTCACTAATATAACGGTTTGATAAACAGCCGCCTAATTATTTAACTTTTTTAACAAACACCGCAAATAAAAAAAGGAGGGCTAATTCAGCCCTCCTTTTTTTATTGAAATTAAATGCCGGTTATTTAGCGTTGATCGCTTTCACTGCCTCATCGGCAGCAGCTACCGAGGCGGAATCATTCATTTTGCCGCGCTGTGCTTTAATATCGTCCAGCAAACCAATAATGACTGGTGCCACACCGTAAATTTTATATTTTACACCGAAATCTTTTAGCGCGTCTATACCTTGCAGCGCGTAGGTGTTATTGTCTAAACGGCCGGTCATACCCGCAAATTCCCTGATCATGTTGAATTTGTTCTGGATGCCTGCATCCTGGTATTGCTTATACACAAACGGCCATTGTGCCGATGTGCCCTGCGTAGCATAAATATGTACAATAGCTAAGGTAAGAATGCCTTTATTGTCTTTTTCAAAGCCTTTAGCCAGCTCCATAGCCTTTACCGGCTCTAACAAGCCAATAGCAGCCAAAGCCGAACCCTGTACCGCGTACGATTCGCTTTTAAGCGCGCTGTTAAACAGGTTCATATTACCTGCTGCTTTTAATTTACCCAGGGTGCTTATAGCCGTAGCGCGCACCAGCGTATTTTCATCGCTTTGGGCTATTGAAGCTAATATAGGTTGAGCAGCATTACGCACATCGTCATTGTTCATGTTCAGGCCCTGTATGGCTTTAATACGTAAGCCGTAATATTTATCCTTTAAGGCAGCCAGCATTACTTTTTGAGCGCCGGCATTGCCCTGCTCCGGCTCGGCACGGGTAATAGCCTCGAAACGGTCAAGGTATAACGGCGCGTGGAAATATTGGAAAACATATTCATCCAGCGTTTTTTTGTCTTTCTTCTCGGTCAGTAAAACCTTGTCCCCATCTACGTTAACCAGGTCGGGTTTTGCAGCCAGTTTAAAGGTCAGCGTATCCGCCTTATCATTCATCCATATTTTATGACGAACCTTGCCGCCGCCCTGGTAAATATCAATGGCCATTGGTAAAATAAAGGCGTTGCCTTCCTGTACCTGCTGCAGGTAAACCGTTTCGGTTTTTGAGGCATCATCCCACTTGTAGCTTATATTCAGGTTAGGATTGCCGTGGCCGTAATACCATTGGTTAAAAAACCAGTTCAAATCGCGGCCGCTGGCTTCTTCCAGTGCCAAACGTAACTGTTGCGCCTCGCCGGCTTTAAAGGCATTGGTTTTAAGGTATATGCCCAAGCCTTTATAAAAGGCCTCATTGCCTAAGTAATTGCGCAGCATATTTAAAATGCGTCCGCCTTTTTGGTAGGTCACGGCGTCAAACACATCTTCCTTGTCATTATAATGAAAGCGTACCAGGTCCTTGGTTTTGTTTTCCGGGTTTGCCAGGTAGTTCAGCATGGCGGTATAGCTGTGCGCGTCGGCTTCGTCCTTGCCATATTTATGCTCGGCCCAAAGCATCTCACTAAAATCAGCGAACGATTCATTTACCGTCAAATTGCTCCAGCTTTCGGTGGTCACATAATCACCGAACCATTGGTGAAAAAGCTCATGCGCGATGGTACTGCGGCCATCATTATAATAAGCGTCTATCAGTTCGCGATGAGTGCCCTGTACATAGTCGCCATGCAGGGTAGCGGTAGTATTTTCCATCGCGCCGCTTACGTAATCGCGTACAACAATCTGCGCGTATTTGTTCCATGGAAAATCAACACCTAAAGTTTTTGAGTAAAACTCGATCAGCTCAGGGGTCATACCAAAAATTTCTTTGGCATAAGGCGCGTATTTGGGCTCCAGGTAATAATCAACCGGTTTGTTGCGCCATTTGTCATGATAGATCTTGAAATCGCCCACAGCCATCATAAATAAGTATGGCGAGTGCGGCAACTCCATTTTCCAGGTATCGGTACGGGTACCGTCGCCATTAACTTTTTGCGATGCCAGCCTGCCGTTTGACAGGGTAACATATTTAGCCGGTACGGTCATGCTGATCTCGTCGGTAGTTTTTTGTTCCGATTTATCAATGGTAGGGAACCAGGCTGATGAGCTTTCGGTTTCGCCCTGTGTCCATATCTGGGTAGGCTTATCTTTGTCTTTACCATCCGGGTTGATGAAATAAAGCCCTTTGGCATCGTTTATAGCAGCGCTACCTTTTACATGAAGCTCGTTAGGTTTCGATGTATAATCAATATAAACCGTATAGTTTTCGTTATTATGATAAACCTTATCCAGTTGAATGTTTAAGTTCAGGCTATCCTCGTATTTATATTTCAGGGGGATGTTTTTCCCGTTTTTTACGATGGAAATGTTTTTAATATCCATGCCTTTGGCATCAAGCCTCAGCGTGTCGGTAGGGTAAAAATGGGGCTTTAAAGTAACCCACTCCTTGCCATACAAGTAGCATTTTTTGTAATCAAAACGTACATCCAGCTTAGTATGTATCAGGTCGTTAATGCGTGCGGGAGTTGCCCGGTATATTTTCATGGCCGGGTCATCGGCTTTTTGTTGCTGGGCCATTGCCGTTGCAAATAAACCCGGAACAATTGCCATACCGGCTAACAAACCGGCGAATTTGAATTTTTTCATAAAGAAATAAAAGGTCAGCTAATAAACGAAAATAATAAGTTTTATTAAAACTTAAGACACTTGAAACGCTTAAATGTTACAGCATAATAAGTAATTTGCCGGCAAATAAAAACATTGTACCATAAGCTGTTAAATGAACATTAAATACCGCTTTTTATTGCTGGCGCGCATGCTGTTTTATTTGCGTACCGATGCTTTGGCGCATTTTTTTTCGTGGAAGACAATTACAGCCCGTTCGGCCGTGCTGGATGAGAAGCGGTCGATACTGGTAAAGCTGCCTGAAAACTATGGAAAGCAACCCGGTAAAAAGTACGATGTGCTTTACGTGCTTGACGGCGAGTGGCTCGCCAAATTCGCTGCCGATATACAGGGGTATTTACAGCAAATGAGCCATATGCCGGCGGTTATTATTGTTGGCATATTAAATAACGACCGCGACCGCGATTTGACACCCACGCATGTGCCTGCCAAAGCAACATCCGGCGGAGCCGAAAACTTTTTAGCTTACCTTACCCACGAACTGCTGCCTTATGTAAATAAAACGTATGCCGTGAGTGAGAAAAACATGCTTTTCGGTCACTCTGTTGGTGGGTTGTTCGCTATGTATTCAGTGTTGAACCACCCGGGTTTGTTTGATGATATGATTATATCCGACCCCAGTTTTTGGTGGGATGACCTGCACATTAACCGGTTTGCAGCTGCTAAATTATCCGGACTGATAGATATAAAATGCAACATGTATTTAGCCGCGGTTGGCGGGCCAACCTATATATCAATGGGTACGGCAGAGATGAAAGACATACTGGAAAAAAATGCCCCTGCCGGATTAAACTGGAAGGTACAAGCCTATGACGATGAAACCCATAAAACCATGCCGTTTAAAAGCATTTATGATGGGCTGAAATTTATTTATGCAGGCTATAGCGCATAAAAAAGCCCGGTTAATAACCAGGCTTTTACTAATCTTTAATAACTAATCTTCAATCTTCAGCTTAGCAATACTGCTCGAACGCGCCGATCAGGTTGTCGGCGATCATTTGTGCAGGGCGGCCCTCAATTTGAAAACGCTCTATCATATGCACCAGTTTGCCGTCTTTAAACAAAGCCATAGCCGGCGACGATGGTGGATAAGGTAGCATATAGTTACGGGCGGCATCAACCGCGTCTTTTTCCATACCTGCAAATACAGTAACCAATTTATCAGGATGTTTTGCGCTTTGCGATGCTATTTTAGCAGCCGGGCGCGCGTTGGCTGCAGCGCATCCGCAAACAGAATTTACCATTACAAACACGGTTCCTTCGCTTTCAATAGCTTGTTTTACCGCTTCGGCATCTTTTAACTCTTCAAAACCAACTTTGGTCAGGTCCTCCCGCATTGGGGCAACTAAATATTCTGGATACATCATAATGTGTCTTTTTTCAAAAATTTTGCAGAACAAAAATAATAAATAGGTAACAGTAATAGTTTAAAATTCGTAATAATAACACCATGCTGACAATACCCCCCTTACCCCCGCCTGCAGTACAAAAACATTTTTTATTAAAATTTACTATTGATTTGTTACCGGCAATTTATAAATTGCAAACCCTTAATCGCAATTACTGCAGATGAAATTAAATTCAAAGGACATAAGTACCCTTATTATTGTTAATAAAAATAAGCAGGGTACAAAAACAGTACAGATTGAGACCAGGCATATTAATCACCTTAAGTATTATGCCCTTGGTTTGGTAGGTGTGCTGGCGCTTTTGGTTGGGTCGATTATTTTTCTGCACCGGCAAAACCAGCAGCAGGAGCTTGAAAAACAGCAATTACTTACTCAAATTGTAAGCTTAAAAGGGCAAATACCTGTTGAGCTGCAAAAACAGGTCGAAAAAAATTCGGCTCAAAGCTATATCCAGGCTATTGAGGGCAAGCTAAAACGTATCAACGATTATTTAAGAAAACGCGGCCTTAAAGGTTTTTCAACCAAATCTGTAGGCGGCGATAACAATGTTGAGGGCAATAAACTTACCGATAAAGAAGTTTACATGGCCTATGACGATTACCTGACCCACCTGGTTAATACCGTGGCCTTTACCCCAATGGGTTACCCGCGTATCAGTTCCATGACATCCAGTTTCGGCTTCAGGAATGACCCGTTTGATTCGGGCCATGCCGAGTTTCACCCTGGTATTGACTTTAAGGGCAACAAAGGCGATGTAGCCAAATGCACCGCCAACGGCCGCGTAGTAGCTGCCGGTTGGAACGGTGGTTACGGTAATTGCGTACGTGTGGCGCATGCCAATGGCTTCGAAACATTATATGGGCACCTGTCACGCATCACCGTAAAGGTAGGCCAGCAATTAGCTGTTGGCGATAAAGTTGGCGAGGTGGGCTCAACCGGCCACTCAACCGGCACACACCTGCATTATGAGGTCCGTAAAAACGGTAAGCCGGTAAACCCTGTAAAATTTCTTACGCTTAATAATTAAACCGTGATGCTATCTCAATGCCTTGTCTTATCAAAAGGGAAAGCATCAACACTATCCGGGTATCCGTCACCATCCGAATCTAATTCACCGTCGCCTTTGTAAAGCAGCTGGTAATCTATCGGCAAATAGGTATTCAAAATTTCGTTGTTAAACTCGTTTGTCGGCGCGGCAGTAGTAACTATGTTAATCTGGATAGCACCCAGGCCAACCTGAACAGTATTGGTAACATTAATGGTAGCCGTAACATTATCAA
>DATJJI010000102.1:0-16175 GCA_035492275.1 Mucilaginibacter sp. | reverse complement strand
GTTTTGCATAGTTTAACGAGAACTGTACATCGTTTCTATATGATTCGTTAAACTTTTCTGATATATATGATTGGTTTTTAGGATATACGGTAAGTACACCATTAACCATCAAATACTCATTAAATGATTTGTTAAAGTTTTTCTCTAAGCTATAGTTATTATCAAAACCAAATTGCGCTTTAGCAGTAAGGCCTTGTACACCCGGAACGGTATAGTTTAAGCTAAATACTGAGGTAAGGCGTCTTTCATTTTGATCATCATAACCTGCCAGAGTACGGCTTTCCAAACCTACAGGGTTATCATTGCTTGAAAGCAGGAAGTGTGTTAAATAACGCGGATCGCCATTTAAATAAATCTGCTCAGTTGGAGGGATACCCCAGGTGTTTCTGATCAAGTTATAAGTACTACTTTGACCTGTGTTTGGGTGGCTTTGTACCACGTCATTTAAACCAAGGTTTACATCAAGCACAAGGCCTTTAGCTAAAGTAGCCTGAACGTCTTGTCTGAAGTTGTATTTCTGATCTTTTTCAATGCCTGATGCAAAAACACCACCTTCTTGAAAATAACCTGCTGAAGTAAAGAAGTTAACTTTTTCGCTACCACCAGAAAGTGTAACGTTATGTTGTTGCTGGTTGGTACGATTTTTAATAGTAGCTCTTGTCCAGTCGGTGCTTGGTAATTTACCGGTTCTGTAATCTTCTATATTTTGAGCTGAATATAATGGCGTAATAGGATCGTTTTTACCACTCACCTGGCCGTTAAAATCTCTTTCATCTAACAACTGAGCATATTGGTATGCGTTTGACAGTTCAGGGTATTTTAACAGGAATTGAGCACCCCATTGGCCGCTGTAGTCAACTTTTACTGCACCGGCAGCACCTTTACGGGTGGTTACCAGGATTACACCGTTAGCCGCCTTTACACCGTAGATCGCAGCAGTCGCATCTTTCAGGATACTGAAGGTCTCGATTTCGTTCGGGTCTAAACGGGCAAAATCACTCTGGCCTCTTGGAATACCATCGATAACGAATAACGGACCGCTTTGCTCACTGGTAGCATTACCGTCAATACCGTTTGTAGGCATGGTAGAGAAACCACGAATATCAATTAGGGATGCAAATTTACCAGGCTCACTTGAAGCTTGTGTAACACGAATACCCGGCGCACGGCCAGTAATAGTGTTAACGATATCCGATACAGAGTTTTTCTTGATCTCTGCAGCATCGATCGTAGCTACCGAACCGGTAATGCTGGTACGTTTTTGTGTACCGTAAGCCACAACAACCACCTCATCAAGGTTTGAGTTTGTTGGTGCAAGCGATACGTTAACAACGTTTCTGCCGCGTATTACCTGATCTTGAGTTTCGTAGCCAACAAATGAGAAAGTGATTGTGCCGGCTGCATCATGTACAACAAGTTTGAAATTACCTTGTGCATCCGTAGTAGTCGCATCTTGTGGATTACTTTTTGATTTCACATACACACCGGGAAGGGGTTGTGATTTTTCGTCAACAACCTTACCGGTTATTGTTTTCGTTGCCTGCGCATTCGCTTGCAAGAAGGCCATAGTTAACATAACTATGGTGAGCTTCATTATAAGCAGCGGTTTTTTTGAACAGCAAAATTCTTTGCCGCAAATAAATGCATTATATATCTTATACATTGAATGTTAGTTTAATTGTAATTTGTTTAATTAAAATAAATTACCTGGATCGGCTTCCAAAAGCCGAAAACCGGAGCAAAAGCTCGCGGTCAATGATGGGTAACTGTGAGGTTAGTAGGTATCGATTAAGCCATAATAGCCCTCCTTTCTTTGTTTTTAACGCTTGAGGCTATTGTGGCCATTTCACACACAAATCCAGCACTGAAATCGATTGACATCCCGGCGCCTAAAAAAACAGATAACGTGTGTAAAACGCCTGGCTTTCGGGTGTAATTGGTAAGGCCTGAACAGGCCAAAAGCTCATTACATCCATTAGTACCTATGGCGTTACAAAAGTACATTTTCAACAAAACACACAATTTATCGTTGTTCACTTGTTTTGAATTTAGATTCCTGAAAAGGGTATTATATTGGTTCTTGTATATATAAATTGGTAAACAAATGTAACAATAAAATTATATATGCAAATAAAATTTTCAAGTAATTGCTTTTTTATTGGCATTTATTTTCTGTTAAACCCTTGTCAGGATATAATTGATGCCTATAAAACCTATAGATATTATTCTGCCAATGGCAAATACCCCGGTTTAAGTATAAACTGTTATGACAGAAAATTTTTGCATTAAATAATTGATTTAGCGTAACCTAATAGCAATTGTTGCGTAAACAGCAGAAATAACTTAATAATTATGACAAAGGCAGAATTAACAAAAGAAGTATCGCTTAAAACTGGTTTAGAGCCTGAAACAGTAATGGAAGTGTTTCAGCAATCATTAATTACTATTAAAAGTGCTGTTGCAAGTGGCGAAGCTTGCTATTTCCGCGGTTTTGGTACTTTCATACCTAAAAAACGCGCTAAAAAAATAGGCCAGAATATTACAAAAGGCGAAATGGTAGTAGTACCCGAGCACAATATTGCCTTTTTTAAACCAGGTAAAGACTTTAACAAAGCCATGAAAAAACTTGCGGTTTAATTTACTGCAATAATTTATACGCCATTTCACCTATGAATTGACGGTTTAGCTAAGGCTAAACATCTTCAGCTTTTTATTCAGAATTACCGGTTAGTTTTATTATAACAATAACACCATTAAGCTTAATGGTGTTATTGTTATAATTCCTGCATCAATTGGGAGTATTTAAACCCATGTTTAGCAACCAACCTCTGGGTTTTCATCCGAAGGCTGCTACGCTGCCTGCATACATCATCAAATTATTTCTTTTCGAATGCCGCTATCAGGTAAGCTTTGCTTCGGCCTCTACATTAGCAGATTGAGTTTTTTTGAATTCGGCATCGCCTATAAAGGCAAAGGTGGTTACGTAACGCTTAAAGACAATACCAGCCTTGAAGTATCAACCCGCAGAAAAGATCTTTTCCTGAAAAAAATAGAAACCATCTGATTAATGACAGGCAATTCTATTTGTCGTCAAAAGTGTTTTTATTCATATTACTTGCTGATAGTTGATACGATATTGTCTCCCTTTACAGCTTTAATGGTAATATGCTGGCCATGGCGCATTGTATTTTTGTCAGGATAAAAATTTACCGGGGTTTCAACCTGCAGCGCATCATCATAATAAACCCGGTAAAAATCGGCATTTGCCACATCGGGCCATTTTATAATTTTCATGCCGTTTTCGTTGTCTACTGTTATGGTACCCGCGCTGCTATTCTGCAAGACCTTTTTTATCAGGATATCCTTTTCGGTAGCGGCCGGTATTACGGTTATAGCTTTTGGCCCATAAGTATAGGCAGGGTCCCCCTCAACAGCAATAGCATATTCAAGCCCCGGTTCCACAACATCTTTTGCAGGTATGGTAACAGCCTGCACCCACGTTTGTGTCGAGGGTTTCATTTTTACAGTTACCCAGCTTTTACTGCCCAAAGTGCGGTATTTAAAAAAGGCCTGTTTACCGCCTAACACAACAGCTTTCATCGCAAAATCTTCGCCACCCCGGCATGAGCCATATAGCCCGGGGACAATGATCCTGGTTTCGGCATCCCAGTTTGTATTTTGCGGGGCAGCTTTAATACCGGCTATAGCGCAGGCTTCATTATACATTTTTTCCCAATCATAAGCGGCTTTGGTATTCATGGTTGCCATTACACCGTATTCGCCACGGGTGGTAATACGTTTGGCATAGCTGTGCATGGCTACAGCCAGTTCATCGCCCGACAGAAGAGCCGCGGCCTGTTTAGCCAATGTTTCTTTTTCTGGGGATGCCGCTTTTTTGGCCTTTGCCAAAAGGTCGCGCGCTTGCTCGGCTTTTACCTCGGCATATTGATAATTGATCACATATTCCATACGATCATTCAGCCATACCAGGTTGTCTTTATCCTGCTGTACTTTGGGCAAAATATTTACCAGCCGGGCTTTAATATTTTTAAGTTTTTCCAGTTTCGCCTCCGATCCGCTGCCCCAGGTAAATACCGCGCACTCGTTTTGCCCCCTGCCGCCAACCCAGCGGTAACCCAGGTCGTCCAGTTCCAGGTAGATCTGCTTCAGCTCGTCAGACACACCCTTATATTTCTGCGCCTTTTTCGCAAAGAACGATTCCCTTGTCAGGTCGGGATTCCAGGCAAAATTTAGCAGGTAGCCAAAATTATCCTCCACCTCACGGGTGCGCCAGTGGATAGTTAAAAAACCCTGGCTGCCGCTTTTTAATATATCCCGCGCCAAAGGCTCAAAGGTTTTTAAATAGGTTTGCGGGTGCCATTGGTCGCCATCGTTTTCCAGCCAGGGTATGGGCCAGCGTTGCCTGTCGGCCGGTAACGCGGCATAAACTTTATCAACGGTTGGCTTGGGGGTAAGGCTTTCTAATGATGAAAAGGCCACATCCTGAGGCAACACCTTATCCAGGCCGTCATCATATTCCTCAGACAATAAATAATTCTCACCACCCCATCCTGATACCACCAGCTTCGGCGCGTTTTTATAGCGCGATAAAATTTTCAATGCAATTTTTGCAAACAGCTCCAAACGCGCTCCTTCGGTTGCGCGTGCAATTTTGCCTGCGCTGTCGGGCTTAAAGAAGGGTTTGATGCCGCTTTCCTTATCAACAATACGTTTAAAAATTGGTGCCCGGTACTCCCCATAGTTTACAATCTTGCTGTTTGGCTCGCGTTTATCCGGCAGTATATGGGTATCGTATTGCAGCGGATGGCCCTGGGCGCCTTTGGTTTCGGTTTGCCACATAAACAGGTAGTCAACAAAATTATAATACTCCAGGTTATAGGTAAACTGTTTAATGAATTGGTCCCGGTCCTTTTTTAAAGTCGGGTCGCCATATGGTGCAAAACCTATACTGGTTTTAAGGCCGCGGCTTTTTGCATACAGCAAGGCATCTTTAAGTACCGCTTTTTCCTTTTCTATCTCGGCAGATTCGTCGAAATTCTGCAATGTAGTTGCAGCGCCAAAATATTTGGTATCATACAATTTATCGGTACCATACATAAAATCGGCGGTAGCCATAGGGTTAGTTCCCCAGGTAGGCTGACTGGTATTGCGCAGGTGCCCGCCCAGTATCATTTTACCATTTTCTTTTACTGCCGAAAAAGGCTCATTATCATAGCTGTGAAAAGTGATAAAATTTGCGCCGCTGCGTATCAGTTGATCAACAAACGCGCGGTGGTCGGCCGGGTTCCAGGCTGTGGGGCTGTTAAAAAAGTTATACCAGGGCAATACACCGCGAACAGTAAATACCGGTTTCTTTATAACGGGGCTATTGGGCAAAATATCGGGCAACGATGCCGGCACTACCTCGCTGCCTAAATTAAACTCGAAGCCCAGCTCACGCAGTAAACCATAAATACCGTTTACCAGGCCCGCGTTTGCGTTGGCATATAATAGTATTGTATTGGCGCCGGGTTTATTTACCTGCTTTATCACATAACCTTCATTGCCAATATCGGCCATTGAAACATCTTTTGGAAAAAAGGCTTTTAACTGCTTGTAATTAACGATAATTATTGCAGGCGGTGTTATTTTTTGCTTATCTAAGTTATAAACCAAAGGTGTTTTTCCGCTTACCTGGGCGATGTAGCGCTGTAAGTCGAGCACTGCATTTTTAACCGGTACATTTTCAGCGCCGACAACGATACGACTATACATTGCATTCGTTTTAACAGGTTTATCAGCCGAGGCCAGCGCCGGAACAAAAATCATCAGGAAAATCGCGATTACAATAGTATATCGTCCACATATGCGGGGTAACATCTTTTTCATAATACTGAGATAATTATTAATCGGTTCGTATTGGTGCAGAAAGCTGATACAATTATAACTAATACTTTTTATCTAAAACCTAAAACCCATCGTTTTCAATTTGATAAAGAAACCTATCATTTTGAAACTATGGCATTGTACGCCAAAGCTACTCTGAAAATAAATACCCAACTATTTTACAGCAGGTTAACTACTTATTGCTTTTAAAATAATTGTGGGCATCTTTTTAGCTATGCGCTATACATGGAAACTAAAACAAACCCATCTGCCAACGTACTCATTATTGATGACGAACAAGGGTTGGCAGCATTAATAGCACGCATACTGGAACTGGAAGGCTTTCATCTTTTTAAAACCTTTACCGCTAAAGAAGGCTTAAAAACATTGATGCTCGAAGACATTCATGTAGTGATAAGCGATGTGAAACTACCCGATATTAACGGTGTTGAACTGGTTAAACTGATCAAGGAAAAGAAACCCTATGTTGAGATTATTAACCTTACCGCGCACGGTACCATTGCCGATGGCGTACAGGCCATAAAAAACGGCGGCTTCGATTATATTACCAAAGGCGATGATAATGACAAGATCATCCCCTTGGTTTATAAGGCTGCCGAAAAGGCACAGTTTCAATTAAGGGTATTTAACCTCGAAGCCCGCATAACCGGCAAATATAGCTTCGATCATATATTGGGCCGTTCAAAAGCGATAACAGAGGCTATTGACATCGCCAAAAAAGTAGCCCCAACCGATACCACCGTATTGTTATTAGGTGAAACTGGCACGGGTAAAGAAGTATTTGCCGAATCTATCCATTACGAAAGCAGCAGGCGCTTACAACCTTTTGTAGCAGTAAACTGCAGCAGTTTCCCGGCCAATTTACTGGAAAGCGAATTGTTTGGTTATAAAGCAGGCTCATTTACCGGCGCGGTGAAAGACAAAAAAGGATTATTTGAAGAAGCCAATAACGGCACTATTTTTTTAGATGAAGTTGGTGAAATGAGCCTGGAGCTGCAGGCCAAACTGCTGCGGGTTATTGAGAGCCGCACTTTCATTAAAATTGGCGATACACAAACAACTAAAGTGAACATCCGCATATTGGCGGCTACCAACCGCGATCTGCAAAAAGAAGCCGAGGCGGGACATTTCAGGCTCGATCTGTTTTACCGTTTGTCGGTATTTACCATCAGCCTGCCATCGTTAGATGAGCGCAAGGGCGATATTGAACTGCTTGCCAAATATTACCTGAAACAATTTGCCGACAAGGTAAATAAGCACATTGAACGCATGAGCGATGAGTTTATCCACGTACTTACCCAGCATCAATGGAAAGGTAACGTGCGCGAATTGAAGAACGTGATTGAGCGGGTGGTAATACTGGCCGAAAAAAGCATTATCGGTGTTGAGCTTTTACCTATCGAGTTCAGGACCATACACGTTGATGCAAACGCGCTCGATCTGGAATCCATAGAAAAACAACACATCTATAAAGTGTTAAATCATACCCACGGTAACAAGACCGAAGCCGCACGGCTGCTCAACATTGGCCTCACTACACTTTACCGCAAGTTAGACCACTATACCATCGCCTGAAAAAACAACTCACAATGAAAATGAAACCCTTCCATTTTGGAATGGTTTTTTTATGACCGATTTTCATACATAAAATAATTTGCTGTAATACAGATACTTACGAATCAACTTTTTAATTGGTGCCTGTTTTGGTATAAGGGTTAGAAAATTAAAATACTATGATCACTTTAATCTTATTTCTGGCTATGCTCTTGATGTGCTGGCTCATTTTTAAATCCATCGACTGGTTCGAAAAAATCTAACTGACATGATCACGCTATTTATCATTTCTATCGCAGTTTTTATATACATGATATATGTACTGCTTAAACCCGAAAATTTTTAAAACCGAAAACAATGAACACTGAATTACTTGGAATCATTGCCTCCTTTGTTATCACTCTGCTGATAGGCATCCCGCTGGGTAAATACCTGGCCAAAATGTTTGCCGGCGAAAAGGTATGGACTGATTTTTTGAAACCCATCGAGAGCGGGATCTATAAGCTTTCGGGCATCAACCCTAACGAGCCCATGAACTGGAAACAGTTTTTGAAAGCGATGATGACCATCAATATCTTTTGGCTTATCTATGGCTTTTTTGTATTGCTTTACCAGGATAAATTGCCGCTTAACCCCGATGGCAACCCCGCCATGACCCCTGACCTGGCATTTAATACCATCATCAGCTTTGTGGTTAACTGTAACCTGCAGGATTACTCGGGCGAAACCGGGGCCACCTACCTTACGCAGCATTTTATTTTTATGTTTCTGCAGTTTGTGAGCGCGGCAACCGGTATAGCAGCGGCAATAGCCGTATTCAAAGCGTTTCGTGATAAAACCACTACCGACCTGGGTAACTTCTGGGTATACTTTGTAAAATCAATTACCCGGTTGTTACTGCCTATGTCTATCATAATGGCTTTAATACTGGTATTTAACGGCACTCCGTCAAGCTATGCCGGTAAAGACCAGTTTATATCACTACAGGGCGATACCGTACATGTATCAAGAGGCCCTGCCGCGCAATTAATAGCTATTAAACATTTGGGCACCAATGGCGGCGGCTGGTTTGGCGCAAATTCGTCCCATCCTCTTGAAAACCCGAATTACTTTACCAATATGGTCGAGATCATTGCACAGGTTATTATCCCTATAGCGATGGTACTGGCCTTTGGCTACTTTATACGTCGTAAAAAATTAGGCTGGGTAATATTTGGTGTGATGACGGTAGGTATGTTCATGCTGCTCATACCCACCATCAGTAGCGAGCTTGGTGGCAACCCGCTCATTGCCAAAATGGGTGTAACCCAAACTGCCGGTGCCATGGAGGGCAAAGAGGTAAGGTTTGGACCAATGGCTACCGCTTACTGGAGCACATTTACCACCATTATATCAACCGGCTCGGTTAACGGCATGCATGACAGCACTATGGCCCTTACCGGTTTATGGCAATTGCTGGGTATGATGATCAATGCCTTTTACGGCGGTTGCGGCGCGGGCATCTTAAACTACTTTATATATCTCATTATCGCGGTATTTATATCCGGTTTGATGGTTGGGCGCACACCTGAGTTTTTAGGACATAAGGTAGAGGCGCGCGAGGTAAAGATTGCCGCGTTGATCACGCTGCTCAGTCCTTTTCTCATCATGGCGGGTACGGCAATATCATCATACGTTTTAATACACATGCCTAATGCCAACTGGGCCGTAAAACCATCAACCTGGTTAAACAGCCCCGGCTACCATGGTTTTTCGGAAATGCTATATCAGTATACCTCATCAAACGCCAACAACGGTTCGGGTTTTGAAGGGTTGGGCGACAATAATATGTTCTGGAACGCTTCGGCCGGTATCGTGCTCATATTCGGGCGCTTCCTGCCTATCATTGGCCCGGTTGCTATCGCTGGTTTGCTGGCGCAAAAGAAATTCATTCCCGAATCTGCCGGTACGCTTAAAATAGATACCGTAACCTTTGGCCTCATGACCTTTGCCGTGATCATTGTGTTAAACGCGTTGTCTTACTTCCCCGCCCTCACCTTAGGTCCGCTGGCCGAGTATTTTTCAATGCTTAAGTAATAACCATCACTGATAAAAATTATTTCGATGAAAAATCAATCTAATAAATTATTTGAACCGGCCCAGGTGCAGATCGCGCTGAAAGAGTCGTTCATTAAGCTTAACCCAAAAACCATGATGCGCAACCCGGTAATGTTTACCGTGGAGATAGGCACCGTTATCATGCTTTTTATGAGCTATTACAGCTTCAACCATCGCGAGCAGGGCTCGTTTGGCTATAACTTTGCCATATTTATTATCCTGCTGCTTACCGTACTGTTCGCCAATTTTGCCGAGGCCATTGCCGAGGCGCGCGGCAAGGCGCAAGCCGAAAGTCTGCGCAAAACCCGAGAGGAAACACCCGCCCGTTTACTGGTTGATGGCAAAGAACAAAGCGTTCTGTCATCCCTGCTTAAAAAGGGCGATATATTCATCTGCGAAACCGGCGATACCATCCCTACCGATGGCGAGATAATTGAAGGTATTGCTACCATCGATGAATCGGCTATTACCGGTGAGTCGGCCCCGGTTATCCGTGAATCGGGAGGTGACAAATCATCCGTGACCGGAGGTACCAAAGTGCTGTCTGATCGTATCAAGGTACAGGTAAGCACCCAGCCGGGCGAAAGCTTTTTGGATAAAATGATCGCCCTGGTTGAAGGCGCATCCCGCCAAAAAACACCGAACGAAATAGCGCTTACCATATTGCTGGCCAGCTTTACGCTTATCTTTATTATTGTTTGCGTAACGCTGAAACCATTTGCCGATTATGCTAATACGCCCATCACTATCGCGGCATTAATTTCTTTATTTGTTTGCTTGATCCCCACAACTATCGGTGGCCTTTTATCGGCCATCGGTATTGCGGGAATGGACCGCGCGCTACGTGCCAATGTAATTACTAAATCCGGCAAAGCCGTTGAAACCGCAGGCGATATCGACGTATTGCTGCTGGACAAAACAGGTACTATCACTATAGGTAACCGTAAAGCAACCAGTTTTTGGCCTGCTAACGGCATGCAACATGATGACCTGGTAAATGCAGCTGTACTTTCATCATTAGCCGATGAAACCCCCGAAGGTAAATCGATCATTGAATTGGCGAACCAGGGCAAACCCGGTTTTTCTGTAAAGGCGCCTGAAAAATCAGAGTTCATCAAGTTTTCGGCCGAGACCCGCTCAAGCGGTATTGATACCGCCGATGGCAGATCGATACGTAAAGGGGCATTTGATTCTATCCGTGATATGGCCAGCCGGGCTAATAAAGAGGTGCCCGCCGACGTGGAAGAGCGTGTAAAAACCATCTCATCAAACGGTGGTACGCCGCTGGTGGTATCACAAAACAATGTGATATTAGGCGTGATAGAACTGCAAGATATTATTAAACCCGGCATAGCCGAACGTTTTGAGCGCCTGCGTAAAATGGGTATCAAAACCGTGATGGTAACCGGCGATAATCCACTGACAGCCAAATTCATTGCCAACATTGCCGGTGTAGATGATTTTATTGCCGAGGCTAAGCCCGAGGATAAAATGAAATACATTAAGCAAGAGCAACTGGAAGGCAAACTGGTAGCCATGATGGGCGACGGCACCAATGACGCCCCCGCCCTGGCACAGGCCGATGTAGGCGTAGCCATGAACAGCGGAACACAAGCCGCCAAAGAGGCCGGTAACATGGTCGATTTGGATAATGACCCTACCAAACTGATAGAGATCGTTGAAATTGGTAAGCAACTACTCATCACCCGGGGTACATTGACTACCTTCTCTATCGCTAATGATGTGGCCAAGTATTTCGCTATTGTGCCGGCGCTGTTTATTGCCTCTATCCCTGCTTTACAAAGCTTGAACATCATGGCGCTGCATAGCCCGGAAAGCGCCATATTATCCGCGGTTATTTTTAACGCCATCATTATTCCGTTGCTTATCCCGCTGGCTTTACGCGGTGTTGAGTATGTGCCGATAGGTGCAAGCGCCCTGTTACGCCGCAATCTGCTGATCTATGGCCTGGGTGGTGTTATCGCGCCATTCATCGGTATCAAGCTAATTGATATGGCTATTACATTAATGCTTTAAAATTTAAGATCATGAAAAAATATATCATTCCATCCATACGCCTTACCGTAGTTCTTACTATTGTGTTGTGCGTGTTCTACCCGCTGTTTATCACCTTAGCGGGTAAGCTATCCAAAGGAAAAGGCGATGGCGAAACCATTACCGTTAAAGGAAAAGTTGTGGGTTATGCCAATATTGGCCAAAGCTTCACCAAACCACAATATTTCTGGGGTAGGCCATCGGCAGTAGGTTATAACGCGGCAGGCTCAGGCGGCTCAAACAAAGGGCCAAGCAACCCTGATTATTTAAAAGATGTAGCTAAACGCCTGGATACTATGCTAAAATATCATCCTTATCTAAATAAAGGTGATATACCTGCCGAAATGATAACCGCTTCAGGCAGCGGGCTCGACCCGGATATTTCGCCTGAATCGGCTAAGATTCAAATAAAAAGGATTGCGGAGTATCGTAAATTAGATGAGCACAAAGTTGCAACATTGGTTGATGACCATATCGAGGCCCCGTTGTTTGGTTTATTCGGCCCACCTAAAGTGAATGTGCTTAAACTAAACATAGCGCTCGACGAGTTGAAGTAATTAAGACATGCGTGTACTTTATAATTAATTTGTTGATTTTTTAGTCAAATTGTTCATGCAAAAAAGGGAGTGTAACCACTCCCTTTTACCGGTTTAAATTATGGCGGAAGAAGAAAATAACGAACAGCCAATTGAAGATTTTTTAGACTTGCTAAAGCGATCAAGGCGGGGCAAGTTCAAGATCTATATTGGTATGAGCGCTGGGGTTGGCAAAAGCTACCGTATGCTGCAGGAAGCACATGCTTTGCTGCGTAACGGTATCAATATCCAGATAGGCTATATTGAAACACATAACCGGGCTGAAACCCATGCCCTGTTGGATGGCCTGCCTGTTATAGCTCGTCGCAAAATATTTTATAAGGGGAAAGAACTGGAAGAAATGGACCTGAAAACCATTTTGAACCGTCACCCCGAAGTGGTTATTGTTGATGAGCTGGCCCACAGCAATATCGAAGGCAGCAAAAACAGTAAACGCTGGCAGGATGTGCTGGATATTTTAGAGTCAGGCATTAGCGTGATATCGGCGGTGAATATTCAACATTTGGAAAGCTTGAATGAGGAAATTCAAAACATAACCGGCGTTAATATTGCTGAACGGATACCCGATAAGGTTTTAGAAATGGCCGACGAGATCGTAAATATTGACCTCACCGCCGATGAGCTGATAGACCGCCTGAAAGAAGGAAAGATCTATGATAAAAGCAAAGTGCAAACGGCTTTGCAAAATTTTTTTCGCAGCGAAAAGATATTGCAGTTGCGGGAGATAGCGCTCAAAGAGGTGGCGCACCACCTGGAACGGAAGATAGATGTGGAGATACCCAAACAGATTAAACTACGGCCCGAAAAGTTTTTGGCCTGTATCTCGTCCAATGCCGAAACCTCCAAAATAGTGATTCGCAAAACAGCCCGTTTGGCATCCTATTATCGCTCGCCGTGGTTTGTTTTGTACGTGCAAAGCAGCGATGAAAGCCTTGACCGCATAAAATTGGACAAGCAACGGCATTTAATCAATAACTTTAAACTGGCAACCGAACTGGGCGCCGAGCTTTTAAAAGTGAAAAGTGATGAAATAACACAAACCATAATGCAGGTGGCCGAAGAGCGGGAAATAACCACTATTTGTATTGGCAAACCGCATTTAAACCTTTTCCAGGTAATTTTAAGAACCGCGGTTTTTAACGGGCTGCTCAAAAAAATAGCAGCTACAGAAATTGATTTAGTTATACTGTCATGAAAGTAAAAAATAAACTTCGTTTAGGGTTCGGCTTTTTGTTTATCGTCGTCCTGTTTTTCGGTTTGATATCGCTTTTTTATATCAACGAAATATCAAATAGCGCTAAAGTAATTTTAAAGGATAATTACGAGTCGCTAAATTTCACAAAAAATATGCGCACCGTATTGGATGAGGACGACTTGCCCCTTAACGCGCAAGCTGCCCAATATTTCGGCGGGCAGTTAGTTAAAGAGCAACATAACATCACCGAAACCGGCGAAGCCGACGCGGTGCAAAGCCTCGCTAAAGTTTTTGATCAGCTGCAAAGCCGCAGCACAACGCCAGCCCAGCTTAAACTGGCAGAAAGGGAGGCCCGTAAATACCTGCGCACTATTGATATGGTGAACATGAAGGCCATCGTACTTAAAAATGATAAGGCGCATGCCTCGGTGAAAAACGCCAGTCTGTTTTTGGGTTTTGCAGGAACTTTTACCTTTTTGGTGCTGTTTAGTTTCAGCGTGAATTTCCCGGGCATTATTTCTAATCCTTTAAATTCTTTGCTGGATGGTATCCGGGAGATCTCGCGCAAAAATTACAGTCAGCGTATCCACTTTGATAAAAATGATGAGTTTGCCGAAGTTGCCAACGCCTTTAACGACATGGCTTCCCGGCTGGATGAATGGGAAAACAGCAACTTGTCAAAGATCCTGTCAGAAAAACTACGCATTGAAACTATCATCGAGCAAATGCACGATGCCATCATCGGTATAAATGAACAGCAGGAAATATTGTTTATTAATACCGCGGCAAAAAATATTTTAGGCTTAACCGAAGCTATGCCGCAAGGTAAAGCTGTTGCCGGCATCATTAAAAGTAATGATCTGTTCAAATCGATCATTGAAGGCGAAAACACCGGCAAGCCCTTCAAAATATTTGCTGACGATAAAGACTCGCATTTTCAATTGGAGACCCGTGAAATCATGGTACCCAATCTTACGCCCGATGATAATAAGCCAATAACCATGGCGCAAAAATCAGCAGGTAAGGTTTATATTCTGCGTAATATCACCGAGTTTAAAGAACGCGATGAAGCAAAAACAAACTTTATAGCCACCATTTCGCATGAGCTGAAAACGCCGATATCAGCCATAAAAATGAGCGCTAAACTATTGGCCGACGACCGGGTTGGCGGCCTGAACCAGGAACAGGAACAACTGGTTGAGCATATTACCAGCGATGCCGAACGTTTGCTAAAGATAACCTATGAACTGCTTGACCTTTCGCAGGTAGAAACCGGGAACATACAACTCAATTTTGTAGCAACCAAACCCAATCAGATCATTGATTATGCTATAAAAGCTGTGGCCTTTGAAGCAGAGCAAAAGGGTCTGATCATCGAACAAAAGATTGCCGATGATGTGCCCGAAATAAATGCCGATGTAGAAAAAACGGCATGGGTAATGATCAATTTTTTATCGAACGCGCTGCGTTATAGCCATACCAAAGCAAAAATTTTGGTTGATGTGCGATTGAAGAATAATATGGTCGAGTTTTCTGTGCAGGATTTTGGAAGGGGTATAGATGCGCAGTATCAGGAGCGGCTGTTCGACAGGTATTTCCAGGTGCCGACAGATGGGCAAAATAAATCGGGCTCGGGTTTAGGGCTGGCCATCTCGAAGGAGTTTATTATGGCCCAGGGCGGAGACATTGGTGTAGATAGCGAGGTGGGTGTAGGCAGCAGGTTTTACTTCCACCTACCCATGTCAAGTGTTTTAGCATAAGCCACCGCACACATTTATTCATTTAAAAAACTCAAAAAATGTTATTTGCTATATTAAAAATAGTAGCGCTGTTATGCGCTATCATACTACCGCTACGCATTAAGAAAACCAAATTTCCTGTAAAAGCAAAACCCCTTGCAGACACCAATACTGAAGATGCGCATTACGCCATTAACGAAAACGGTATGCTTGAAGAGGTACAAAAACATAGCTTAACAGACCATTAATATTTACACTTCATTATTAAAGATTGCTTTTAGCTTTTAATTATTGGTTATTTTTCTGTTATTCGTAAAATTATAATACCAATAGAGCCGGGTGGTTAAATGTTTGCCGCATTCAATCATCCAAATATTACAAGCAATTTTTCGTGTGATGAGTAAATCAAAAACTGCTGAAAAGCAAGTGTCTAAAAGCAGAACGCTATTGTTCAAGGCAATAGGTATACTATCGCCGTTTATATTGTTGCTGGTAATTGAAGTGTTGTTACGGATTTTCAATTACGGCAACGATCTGCGCTTATTCACTACTTATAAAAACGATAACGAGTACCTGGTATTTAACCCGGCGGCTTCAAAGAAATATTTTCTGAACCAGGCCGTGGCTACCACCGGCAATAGCGAACCCTTTAAAAAAGTAAAGGACCCTAACACCACCCGCATTTTTGTTTTGGGCGAGTCGACCACTATTGGTTACCCTTATTTTCATAACGGTTCCTTTCACCGGTGGCTGCAGTACCGTTTAATGTACACCTTCCCCGGGCGAAATTTCGAGATCATTAATATTTCGCTTACCGCCGTTAACTCGTACACGGTTTTAGGTTTTGCCAAAGAGGTAGTGAATTACGAGCCGGATGCCGTATTAATTTACACCGGCCATAATGAATATTACGGTGCCTTGGGCGTAGGCTCGACTGAAAATATTGGCGGCAGTCCGTTTTTGGTAAAAACTATACTGAACCTGCGGCAATTAAAACTGGTTCAATTAATGACTAATATTTATACCGGTATT
>DATJJI010000101.1:0-7300 GCA_035492275.1 Mucilaginibacter sp. | reverse complement strand
GATGAGAAAAGAGCAGCCTAACGTAATGCTGTCCTTCGAACCAATAGAATTGACGGATAAGATATTGAGCCAGGGATCGCCAACACCTATTGAGATCGCCATCGCCAGCAAAAACAAAAAACAAAACATAGCTTTTGCTTTTAAGGTGCTGGATAAACTTAAAAAAATCCCTTACCTGCGCGATGCGCAAATAGGCCAGTCGTTTAAATACCCAACCATTGATATTAATATTGACAGGCAGCGCGCCGCCGAGCTGGGTGTGAGTTTGAATGATGTATCCCGGTCGCTGGTTGCATCCACCTCATCATCACGCTACACCGAGAAAAATGTATGGCTTGATGAAAAGGTAGGGTTAAGCTATGCCGTGCAGGTTGAGGTACCTGAATACCAGATGGCGAGTGTAAATGATGTACGCGAGATACCCGTTTTAGCTAACCAGCCGAGGCCGGTATTAAGCGATGTGGCCAATATAACCACCGGTACCACTTTCGGCGAAAATGATGATATAGGCGCTATACCTATGCTAACCGTTACCGCCAATTTAAATAATAAAGACCTGGGCAGCGCCGCTAATGATGTAGGTAAAGCCATTAAATCATTAGGTAAATTGCCACGCGGTTTAACTGTTGAACCACGTGGCTTAACCTCGACCCTAACTGATACGCTGGACAGCTTACAAACCGGTTTATTAGTGGCCGTTATCGTGATATTTTTAATGCTGGCGGCTAACTTCCAATCGTTCAAAATGTCGTTCGTGGTGTTATCAACCGTACCGGCGGTGTTGTTTGGTTCGCTGTTCCTGGTAAAATTGACCGGAGCCACTTTAAACCTGCAATCGTATATGGGTATGATCATGTCCGTCGGGGTATCCATATCCAACGCGGTACTGTTGATCACCAATGCCGAAGAGTTGCGCAAGCATAATGGCGACGCGTTAAAATCTGCCCGCGAAGCCGTAGCTTTACGTTTGCGCCCGGTATTAATGACCAGTTTAGCTATGGTTGTAGGCATGATACCTATGGCATCGGGCCTGGGCGAAGGCGGCGACCAGACATCGCCATTGGGCCGCGCGGTTATAGGCGGATTGATCGCCTCAACCTTTGCCGCCTTATTAATACTACCATTGGTTTTTGCCTGGGTACAAGGCAATACCACTACCGATTCTGTTTCATTAGATCCTGAAGATAAAGAAAGTAAATTTTATGTCCCTGCACACCACCATGAACATTCTTAAAAATAGATCAATTACTATACTGGCCACTTTGGCCATAGGCACCAGCCTGTTGTTAGGCGCCTGCCATTCGGACGATAAAGAGAAGCAGGAAGCCAAACAACAAGAGCAGCAGCAGGACGCCATTGACGTGCCGCCTGTGAGTGTGGCCGATGTTGAAAAAGGCAAGCTAAGTTCGGCTATCGCCGTTCCCGGCGAACTGATACCTTATCAGCAGGTTGACCTTTACGCCAAAATAAACAGCTATGTAAAAAAGCTATTGGTTGATATTGGTTCGCAGGTGCACCAGGGGCAATTATTAGTGACCTTAGACGCGCCCGAGATCAACTCGCAACTGGCAGGCGCGCAATCGCGCATTAAACAGCAGGAGGCCATCTATTTCGCCAGCAAAGCAACTTACGATCGTTTATTAAATACCAGCAAAACTCCGGGCACCATCTCACAAAATGATCTGGAACAGGCCGAGGCTAAAAAGAATGCCGACTTTGCTAATGTAGAAGCCGCGAAATCGGCCTATAAAGAGGTTGCCGCTAACCTGAACTATTTAGAAATACGCGCGCCGTTTGATGGTGTGATCACCAGCCGTAATGTTAATCCTGGTGCCTATGTTGGTCCGGGTGGCAAGGGTACCGACCCACTGTTTGTTTTACAGGATCAAAACCGTATGCGTTTAGTAGTATCGGTACCTGAAAGTTATGTTGGCGGATTAAGCCACAAAAGCGAAGTTGATTTTACCGTGCGCGAATTACCCGGCGATAAATTTACCGCCAAAATAAGCCGCCTGGCAGGCGCGCTGGATGATAAGCTGCGGTCTGAACGTGTGGAGATGGACGTGTTTAACAAAAGCAAACGACTGTTACCCCACATGTATGCCGATGTGAACGTACCGCTTCCATCACATGACAGTACGCTTATTGTGCCCAAAAGCGCCGTTGTTACTTCAACAGAAAAAGTATTTGTAGTGCGGGTAAATAATCACAAAGCCGAATGGGTAGATGTGAAAAAGGGTTTTCAATCAGGCGATAAAATGGAAGTTTACGGCAAATTACAAGCCGGCGATAAAGTGGTTAAAAACGCTACCGACGAAATAAGGGACGGACAGCCGGTGAAAGACTGACTAAGATTTTTAGGATTGACTAAGATTTTTAAGATATGAGGATTAACCTGGTTAATCAGAATCCTATGATCCCCGTATCCTAAAAATCACATAGTCATGGTTTCCACTCCAGCACACTGATCGGGGTCGGCGGTACATCCTCGGTTTTTTCTCCATCACCCTGCTCTACCTTCTGCAAAAACAGATCGATAATGCCTTCTTGTTTCCATAGCCGGGTATCATAGGATGGCTCCCACAGATCGACGCTTTGTTGACTGAGAATTTTAGTGCCCCATTTACCCGCTTTAATATCGTCGCAAAAGGCAGCGATAACTTTATCCTGCTGTTCCTCGTCGCGATAGATGACATAGGCTTTCTGTGTGCCATTTTTATCATTTAAAAGAATAATAGGGCGCGATATGGGTATGCGTTTAGTGCCGTTGCCTGCCAGCGTAAAAGGTGTTTTGCGGTTGCTTACCTGTTGGGTTATCCATTTGCTGCCATCGTTGTAGATCAGCTGGTATTGAGGTACAGTAGTGCCATCGGGCCGCCAGTAGGTAATAATGAAGGGGTGACCGGCCTTATCTGCAGCCATTGAGGTGGTGTTGATCAGCTCACTTTTTTGCGGTATGCGGGCCGCGTATTCGGCATTAGCCATGGTAATTGGCAGCGTGTATTTTTCGCCGGTGCTTTTCTCCCAGGTTTTGCCGCCGTCTTTTGATCGTGCGTAGCACATATCATGATTTGTTTCCACATTACCGGTTTCGCGCCAAACCCACGACAGGTGGATGGTACCTGCATCATCAACAGCACATTGCCAGTAAGCGTTCCGGTGGTTTTCGCCATTAATAAAGGCATCCTGCACCTGCTCCCACTTACGCGTTTTTACATCATACCGGTTCATCATCAGGTCACCGTTGCCTGATTGGCCCGTTCTGTATAAAAATAACAGGTTGCCGTTAGGCAGATTATAAAATTCAGGATAGGTTACTTTATCTTCCTTTAACCCGGTCATGGGCAGTTTTTCTGTCAATTCTAACGAACCCGGGCTGGTGCTTTTGCAATAATTTAAAGTATTACCGTGATGATCCCATGAAACGTGCAGATAACCCTCGCCGTCAGCAATAATACTGATGGACCGGTGCGCATCGGTAGCATTGCCCTTGTAAGGGGTGGTACGGAATTTCCAGCGACTGGCGCCTGTTTTTCGTTTAGCCAGTATTAACTGCTGGTCGCCATTATAAAAGGCGATGAATTGCGTATCGCGATAAGTAGTGAGCGCGTTATGTCTTAATATGACTGCATTCACCGAGTTTTTTGCCCAGCCATTTGCAACATAGGTTGTACGCTGTGCATAACCTGCGGTGGTAATTAGCATTAAAAGAAAGGCAGTAATACAGCTTTGAATGTATTTCATGTTTATTGCAATTTCTTTATAATATCATTACCTACAATATCGGTACTTTCTACCGCATTTGATAATACAATAACGGCCAGGTTCTTTTCGGTATTGTATGCCAGGTAACTGCTGCTCCCATAGGTGCCGCCGTTATGGTAATAATAATTTACGCCATCAATATCAATAATATGCCAGCCCAGGCACAGTTTAAAGTTTTCGCCACCGGCAAAAGTAACCTGATGCGCTAATTCAAATGCT
This sequence comes from Mucilaginibacter sp., assembly GCA_035492275.1. Taxonomy (GTDB): domain Bacteria; phylum Bacteroidota; class Bacteroidia; order Sphingobacteriales; family Sphingobacteriaceae; genus Mucilaginibacter. Next base: position 3,316 of record DATJJI010000101.1, on the reverse strand, counting down.
TTCGACAGCTTGGTGTTGCTTTTATACATATTGGCTTTGGCATACAACAACATATCGTCTATGGTCGATTTTAACCCACCGTGCGCCACTAAAACGTTAAAATCCCAAACAGGCGTTTCTTTACCGGTTTCATTGTAAACACTGGTCATCCGGGTGGATATCATAGGGTACAAATGTTGAACGGTAGTATTCATTCCCAATGGTTTGCAAATAATTTCTTCAACTAATTGCTCGTAAGTTTTGCCGCTTACCCTTTCCAATATATTACCCAATAAAGCTACAGCCAGGTTCGAGTAGGCATAAACCCGACCAGGTTCATTTTTTAACCGGCAGTTTTTTAGATAAGTATATAATAGCTGTGAAGTATAATATTTATAAGGGTTTAAAGGATCGTACGGCCTTTGAGCATTAAAGTTAGAAGGTAAACCAGGCAAACCCGATGTGTGATTGCTCAGGTTAGTTAAAGTTATTTTTTGCAGTTCAGGATTGGCAGCGACCGAATCAGGCAGGTATTTTGTAATGCGGTCGTTTAAATGCAATTTGCCCTCGTTAACATACCAGGCCAATATGGCCGCGGTAAATGTTTTAGATATTGAGGCGATCTCGTAAATAGTACTTGTAGTGGGCAGCCTGTTATTGCCGCGTTTGGTTTCGCCGTAATTATAAGTGCTGATCTTACCGTCCTTTATAATGCCGATAGTTAAGCCTACGGTATTTGATTGTTGGATATAGGCCCTTGCCACGGTATCTACCTTTTTATCTAAAACTGATAAAAGTGGATTGCCTGATGCTACCAGAGAGGTTTTAGTTGTTGGTTTTTTATGATAGGTGCCGTAATGAAAAAAGGCGATCTTATCATCACGATCCAGACTTAACTCTAACTGTATGCTCGACTTGGCAAATTCTAATTTATAAGCAGCTGTAGTATTGTTAACAAAGCTTATCAGCGAGTCTTTTTGCAAGAGGCCTAACGAAAAAATATCCTGAAACAGATAATTGCGGAATATGCCCTGGCTTACTGATTTTTTATAATCATCGTTCCCTAAATTATAAATAGAGTCGACATCCTTTGTGCCGATGTATTTTTTGATGAGCCTGAAAACAGAATCGGTTTTACGCAGCTGGCGGGTTTGGGCATGTACATTTATTGACAGCATTAATAATAACACTATCCCTATGTATCCGCGTACTGCTTTCATGGAGGTATTAATTTGGCGCCTGACCGGCTAACAGGTAAAGCACAGCCATGCGTATGGCAACGCCATTTTCTACCTGGTCCAATATGATGGATTGTTTACTATCGGCCACATCGCTGGTTATCTCGACGCCGCGGTTAATAGGGCCGGGGTGCATAACGGTTATCTCCTTATCCAGCGAATCGAGTATTTGTTTATTCAGGCCGTATAGCATCGTATATTCACGCAGGGTAGGGAAATATTTAATATCCTGACGCTCCAGCTGTATGCGTAGCATATTGGCTACATCGCACCAGTTTAAAGCCTTTACCAGGTTATGTTCAACTTTAACGCCCAACGCGCCAATATATTTTGGCATTAAGGTAGTTGGCCCGCAAACCATTACCTCGGCACCCAATTGTTTCAAACATAATATGTTTGACAACGCTACACGCGAGTGCAGGATATCGCCCACAATCACTACTTTTTTACCGGCCACATCGCCATATTTTTCACGGATTGAGAAAGCATCCAGCAGGGCCTGGGTAGGGTGCTCGTGCGCGCCGTCGCCGGCATTTACTATCTGCGCTTTCACGTGTTTTGACAGGAAGGTAGCAGCCCCGGCATAGGGGTGGCGCATAACCACCATGTCTACCTTCATGGCCAATATGTTGTTTACCGTATCAATCAGCGTTTCACCTTTGCTTACAGATGATGACGATGCTGCAAAATTCACTACATCGGCAGATAAGCGTTTCTCGGCCAGCTCGAATGACAAGCGGGTGCGGGTAGAGTTCTCGAAAAATATGTTGGCAATAGTTACATCGCGCAGCGAAGGCACCTTTTTTATCGGGCGGTTCAGCACCGTTTTAAAATTATCAGCCGTTTCAAATATCAGTTCAATATCAGATAAGTTCAGATCTTTTATGCCTAATAAATGTCGTGTGCTTAATGCCATAATTTTATTTCGAATTTCGGATGTTCGATTTCGGATTTATTTTTTGTTAATTATTTACTCTCATATGCCAATTCCGAAATCGAAATCCGACATCACTTTACTTCAGACAATAATACTATCTTATCCTCCCCATCTGTTTCCTTCCAGCTTACTACTACTTTTTGCGACGCGATCGAATCAACCTCAATACCTACATAATCGGCAGCTACAGGTATGTGGCGCGAGTAGCGGCGGTCAACCAGTGCTAGTAGTTCTATTTTTTCGGGACGGCCAAAGGCCAGCATGGCATCCATTGATGCGCGGATGGTGCGGCCGGTCCAAAGTACATCATCCATCATGATCACTTTTTTGCCTTCAATAATAAAATCTATTTTGGTTTGATTAGGCACCAGCGGCGATTCGCGCCTGCGGAAATCGTCCCGGTAAAAGGTGATGTCCAGATCGCCCTGCTCAACGGTATGGCCCGGTAATATCTTTCTTAACTCTTCGGCTACACGCTTGGCTAAATAAATTCCCCGTGGCTGGATGCCTATCAGCACAGAGTTTGAAAAATCGTTATGATTTTCAATTAACTGACGACATAAACGTTGTATGGTGATTTGAAATTTTTGACCGTCGAGCAGCGTAAGGTTTTGCATCGTTTGGGTGGATTTGGGCAAAGATAATAATTTAAGAGATTAGTTGATGAGTGATTAGCGATTAGTTTAGTAATCGTTGATCACTAATTCGGTAATACCTGGATTTATTGCGATTTTTTAAACTAAAACGAAAAAAAGTTTAACAACTTTTGGGAATGTTTCGTATACTTGTTTATCTACTAACCTATTTAAACATTTTTTAATGCCTGTAAACGATCGCTCATATGAAAATCTGATGCAGTACCTGTTCGGATTTATTATTGTTATCGTACTTAGCGATGCCCTGATCAGGTTTTGTTTGCATGTGGTTTATTCGTTGTTGAGGGTGAGGCATTAGTTTCTACCAATTTCCAAGTCATCCTGAACTTGTTTCAGGATCATAAAGCATTAAGTATTATCGAAAATTGTCTGTCGCCGTTTTAAGATGCTGAAACAAGTTCAGTATGGCGGTATGTTTTCAAAACCCTCTCCTTTGGAGAGGGCAGGGTGAGGCAAAAAAAAGCCCTGCCGATTGCTCGACAGGGCTTGTGTATTTATTTAAATCA
>DATJJI010000100.1:0-19203 GCA_035492275.1 Mucilaginibacter sp. | reverse complement strand
AGTAATCAACATGATAAGCCAGGATGTAAACCGGTTGGTCGTTATATTCTTTTTGTATGCGTGCAACCAGCTCATCGGCAGGCGGGCAGCTTGAGCAACCCTCGGATGTAAACAATTCAATAACCGCGAAACCCTTACCGGCAGCCGGTTTATGTGCAACCGGTCTTATATTTATAAAGGCAACCGCGGCAAATAACGCTGCCACGACTGCGGTAAGTATAAATATTTTGCTGACTTTCATTTTAATACGTTTAGTAGTTTATATACGCAATCAGTCGGTTAAGCGGTTTATTCCTTACAGTAAATTTAATAATTTTATATACATGATTTTTATTTGTAAGGTTTGCCATATTTATGCGACTAAACATTATGATCACTAAACAACCACATGTTAGCTAACCCCGCCATAAACCCACATAAATGGGTTGAAAACTATGCCGATTACCTGTATGCCTACGCGCTTGGCCGCCTTAACGACGAAGAGCAGGCGCGCGACCTGGTACAGGAGGTTTTTTTAGCGGCTTTAGAAAGAGCAGACCGCTTTGAAGGTAAAAGCAGCGAACGTACCTGGCTAACTGCTATTTTAAAAAATAAGATCATTGATATCTATCGTAAAAAATCGTCGGGCTTAACTACTATCGGGATAGCAAATGCCGAACAGGAGCCGGATTTTTTTTGGGAAGATGGGCATTGGCACGAAGAGCATTGGCCAAAAGAGTTTGGGGTTGAAGATAATGACCCCTTACATCATAAAGAATTTAACCAGGTGCTGCAAAAGTGTATGCAAAAGCTGCCGCCACTATGGCTGGCAGTTTTTACTATGAAACATATAGATGAGCAGCCAACACCTGCTATTTGTACTGAGCTCAAGGTTTCTGATTCAAACTTTTGGGTGATCATCCATCGTACAAAACTTAACCTGAGGGCTTGCCTTCAAAAAACATGGATATAAAATGGGGCCTTTAAAGAAGATCGTTTATAATTGTAAGCAAGCCACTTTCCTGATCGAAAAGAAACTGATAGGCCGGCTTACCTTTCGCGAAACTATTGAGTTGAGGATACATTTATATGGCTGCTCGGTATGCCGGATTTTTGGTAAGCAAAGCCAGCTAATCAATACCATGGTTCAGCAGTTTTTTCGCAGTACCGATAATCCTTCTGTCCGCCTGGACGATGATTTTAAGCAGGAACTGCAACATCGTATTGAAGAAGAGTTAAATAAAAACTAACCACGCTGTAAGGTTTATGAAAACGGCCCGACTAAACGGGAAAATACATAAACTAAAAACAACAGCAATGAGATCAATTATTTCAAAGATCCTGGTAGCAGGAGCAATTGTTGCAGGCACTACGTTGAGCCTGCAGGCAAAATCTATTCATCCGATGATGAGCGACACCGGAAAAATGTCGAAAATGAAAAAAATGGATAAGATGAAGAAAATGGACAAGATGGATAAAATGGCTCCCAAAAAAATGAAGAAGGACAGTGGTAAAATGAGCAAAATGTAAAATTTGTTTTGTTTGGATGAAGAAGGGGCTCGCGTCCCTTCTTCTATTCAAAAAACAACATTCAATTCTATATTAAAACAACATGAAAAAAATTATACTTATTGTATGGCTGGCATTAAGCTCGGCTACATTATTCGCGCAAACCGGCCTTAAAAAAGGCGATGCGGCGCCAACCTTTACCGCGATGGATAACTCGGGTAAAGAATTAAACCTGAAAGCATTATTAAAATCGCACAAAGCGGTGGTGCTGTTTTTTTACCGCGGCCAGTGGTGCCCTTATTGCAATAAACAAATTGAGCACCTGCAGGATTCGTTACAGTTATTAACGGGCAAAGGGGCCTATGTAGTTGGCGTTACGCCCGAAACAGGTGAAAACATTAACAAAACTATTGGTAAAACACATGCATCCTTCTCTATCATCCAGGATAAAGATTATCGCATCATGAAAGATTACAAGGTTAACTACGTAATGGAAGATGCCATGATAACTAAATACAAAAGCTACGGTGTTGATCTGGAGAAAAATAATGGCAATACAGATCATGTATTACCGGTGCCTGCCACTTACGTTATCGACAAAAGCGGCAAACTAATTTTTGTACATTTTGATAAAGATTATACCAAGCGTTCATCAGTGCGATCCATATTGAATGTGCTTTAATTAAGTTATGAACAAGGCTGTTAATTAACAGCCTTTACTATTTCCTGTTATTTTGTCAGTTATTTTATGCTAATAAACCCAATGCACCTATAACGGAATACTTTTTGAATTATCCGTTTTAATAAATTAAACACGATTTAAAAAATATTGATATATGGGATCTGCATGGCTTTTAATGATACTCATCACAGGGGTGAGTTTAATAGTACAATGGCGGTTTAAAAGTAAATTCCGCAAATATTCTGAAATGCCTTTACTGTCGGGCATGTCTGGGCAGGAAGTTGCTGAGCGTATGCTGCGCGATAACAGTATTTATGACGTACAGGTAGTATCGGTAGAAGGGCAACTAACCGACCATTACAACCCCGAAACAAAAACCGTTAACTTAAGTCCGGATGTGTATTACAGCCGGAGTGTAGCTGCCGCCGCGGTTGCCGCGCACGAGTGCGGGCATGCGGTACAACATGCTGCCGGTTACAATTGGTTAAGCCTGCGTACTACACTGGTGCCGGTTACCAACGCGGCATCAAAGCTGGTACAGATAACGTTATTTATAGGGATGATGCTGTTAATATTTGCTAACAACCCTATAGTTTTGGCTGTTGGCGTTGCGGCTTTGGCTGTTGTTACCGCGTTTAGCTTCATAACCCTGCCGGTTGAGTTTGATGCCAGTAACCGTGCTCTGGCCTGGTTAAATAACAACTATACCGTAATGCAAACCCGCGAAGAGCACGATGAGGCTAAAGATGCCCTATGGTGGGCCGCTATGACCTATGTGGTAGCTGCTTTAAGCGCTTTGGCTACGTTGCTTTATTATGCTTCGTTGTTAGCGAGAAGAAGGTAAGCCACACCACATTAGATTTACATTAGAAAAAAGCCTTCTGTTAACTTACGGAAGGCTTTTCTTTATATAACATACCCCTTGCTATGTAAACATTTCTTTTTAATAACTGTAATAATAACACAATCTACTATTATGAAAAGGTTATTAAGAACATCTATTTTACTGGCAGCTATAGTTTTGATTTCGCCAAAGCTATATGCGCAGGTTGGTATATCTGTTAGAATTGGGCCGCCGGCATTACCGGTTTATGTACAACCACCATGCCCGGTTGATGGCTACTTGTGGGAACCTGGCTATTGGGCTTACAATAATATTGATGGCTATTATTGGGTTCCGGGAGTTTGGGTGGCACCACCGCGTTTCGGTTTGTTATGGACCCCATGTTATTGGGGATATAGCGGCGGATTCTACGTGTTTCATCGCGGATATTGGGGGCCACATGTTGGTTTTTATGGTGGTATAAATTATGGCTTTGGCTATCCCGGCGTTGGCTTTTATGGCGGCGGTTGGAACGACAACCATTTTCGTTACAATACAGCAGTATTTAATGTTAACCGCAGCGTTGTGCGTAATGTGTATACAGACCGCCGTGGCTTTGGTGCCACCAACGGCAGTCGTGCCAGTTTTAACGGACCGGGCGGTGTTAACCGGCAACCCAATTCGCAGGAGCGCCGTTTTATGGGCGAGCGGCATATACAGCCTACGCATTCGCAGATATCGCATCAACAAATGGCTGGCCGTAACCCGGCGCAACGCATGTCAACTAATCATGGCCGTCCGGCAAATATGGCTATGAACAGGGTAAGTTCACATGTTAGCGCCCCTGCACGCATGTCAAACCGGGTAGGTAATAACAGTATACACGGTGTGGGGCCAGGCATGAACAGGGGCCATGAATCAAATTTTGGTGCTAACAGGGCACAGCACAATATGCAGCCGCAGCATATGGAACAGCATAATATGCAACCGCGTATGCAACAGCATGATATGGGAGGCGCTCCCCATATGGGTGGTGGCGGTTTCCATGGCGGTGGTGATTTCCACGGCGGTGGCGGTGGTTTTCACGGTGGCGGAGGAGGAGGCTTCCATGGCGGCGGCGGTGGTGGCGGTCATCATCACTAAGCATCACTTAAAACAAAAAGGACCTGGTTTAATTAAACCAGGTCCTTTTTATATATTTTATCCTTAACTCCTGCCTCTAAAACTAATTCATCCTATACGGCGCTACCAAATAAAACTCCGGTATTTGCACGTTAAACAGGGTGCCATCCAAGAGGCGCATCATCTGGTATTCGCCTTTCATGGTACCCATATCTGTTTTTAAATTACAGCCCGATACATATTCGTGCGATGACCCTGGCTCAATAACAGGTTGCTGCCCCACTACACCCTCGCCCTCTACTTCGCGCTTAGCTCCGTTCGAGTCGAAAATGTGCCAGTGCCTGCCTATCAGGCGGACAGCATAATTACCCATATTTTCAATATGAACTTTATAGGCAAACATAAAATGATCATTAGCCGGGTTTGAATATTCCGGCTGGTAGATAGTTTCTACAGAAACTTTAACACCGTCTGTTATAAATGTAACCATTTGGGGTACTCGTTTTAATCAAATATATAAGAGTCAGTTCAAAAACTAAGCCATCTCAATGGCATAATTTTCAGCAATATATATTTTTTAATGAAAAAGATAAAACTATGAAATGTTAAATCTCAATAGCATGTACGGAATTTTCAAAACGGCGGTTGTTTTCCAACTCGTTTAATAGGTCTTCCAACTCCTCAAAAGTGCCTGCGGTAACCAGTTTCATGCGGTATTCCTTGAAGTTTTCTATCCCTTTAAAATAGTTAGAATAGTGCCTTCTCATCTCAAAAACGCCTGTTTTTGGCCCTTTCCACTCAATTGATTTGATGAGGTGGGTGCGGCAAGCATCAATGCGCTCGGCAAAGGTGGGCTTATCTAAATGCTCGCCGGTTTTAAAGTAATGTTTTATTTCCCTGAATATCCATGGGTAGCCAATTGCGGCCCTGCCAATCATCATGCCATCAACACCATACTCCATGCGCCAGGCTGCCGCCTTCTCGGGCGAGTCGATGTCACCATTCCCGAAAATGGGGATATTTATCAACGGATTCTTTTTTATTTCGCGAATTAAAGTCCAGTCGGCCTGGCCCTTATACATTTGCGCGCGGGTGCGGCCATGTATGGTAAGCGCCTTAATGCCTACATCCTGCAGGCGCATGGCAACTTCCTGTACATTCTTGGTGTTGTCATCCCAGCCTAAACGGGTTTTTACCGTTACCGGCAGGTGAGTTGCCTCGACAACCGCTTTGGTCATGGCTACCATTTTATCAATATCTTGCAGCAAACTTGCTCCGGCACCACGGCAGGCCACGTTTTTAACCGGGCAGCCATAGTTAATATCGATCAGATCGGGGCCGGCTTGCGATGAGATAGCGGATGCTTCGCGCATGTGCTCAATATCGCTGCCGAATATCTGGATGCCTATAGGGCGCTCATACTCAAAGATGTCCAGCTTTTTACGGCTTTTAGCGGCATCACGTATCAATCCTTCCGACGAGATAAACTCGGTGTACATCATATCCGCGCCATGCTGTTTGCACACATAACGGAAGGGCGGATCACTCACATCCTCCATTGGTGCCAGCAGCAGCGGGAACTCTCCTAAATCAATATTTCCTATTTGTACAGACATGGCTTATCTTTAAGCGCTGCAAAAATACGAAATTTAAGCTAAATGATAACAAACACCAATAAGCACCTCTATCCATCGCTGCAATTATTAACCTTTATGGCCATTACTATTGGCGTAATAGCCGTTGGGTATTTTATTGGCGCCGCCCTGGTAACCTGGCTTTATGGTGCCGATGCCTTAATGGCTATAGCACAGCAAAACTTTTCGGCACCTTATATATCCAATACCTTGTGGATACTGCAAATTGTAAGCACTACCATCCCTATTATGGCAGTGTCGCTTATTTTTGCTTACGCGATAGTTAGGGAACCTGCGGAATATCTTAAACCTAAACTTAAAGTACCGCCGCTTTTATGGGTGCTTGTTTTTTGTATGATGTTTATCTCATCGCCGGTTATTGAGCTGTTAAGCAACATCAACCAGAAACTGGTTTTGCCGCATTTTTTAGATGGTATTCAAAAATGGATGCGCGATAGTGAGGATCAGGCGAAAAAATTGACCGACATACTGCTGCACATGACAACCATTGGCGACATGATCATCAGGGTGTTGGTTATTGGCCTGCTCACCGCCATTGTTGAAGAGTTCATGTTCCGCGGCTGTATACAAACCATTTTTATGCGTTGGACGAAGAACACGCACGCCGCTATCTGGATAACCGCTGTACTGTTCAGTGCTTTCCATATGGAGTTTTTTGGATTTTTACCCCGATTGATGCTGGGGGTATTGTTTGGCTACTTTGTAGCCTGGAGCGGTAGCATATGGACGGGTGTTTGGGCGCATTTTATTAATAATAGTGCCGCCGTGGTGGCAACCTATTTTTTTCAAAATAAAATGACAAAGCTAAACCCTGATGATCAGCATATATTTAATTATGGCAGCTACCTGTTTAGCTTTATAATTATTTTATTTTTGCTGTATCTGTACCGCGATATCGCAACAGGGAAAAAGAAGTTGCCCGCACTTTAATGGAAAAGAACTGGATCAAAATTTTTACATCGTCTGATTTTTACCGGTCGGAAATTGTAAAACAAGTGTTGTGCGAACACCAGATCGATGCGGTATTATTAAATAAACAAGCTTCATCACACCGAGATTTTGGTAATGTTGAGGTTTATATTCACCAGGAAGATTTTAGTCATGCCATTGAGCTGATGATCCTGAATCAAATTAACTTATGAAAATACGGGCCATAACGGGGTTCTTTTTTATTATTGTAATGTTGGCCTCGGTTTTACTGGGCCATTATGTGTTCGGGGCATTCTATTTGGTGCTGAGCGGCTTTTGTCTGTGGGAGTTTTACGGCCTCATTAAAAAAGCGAACATTAGCCCCAATGTGCAAACCGGTTTATTGAACGGCCTGTTTATTTATACTGTTTTTGCTTTAATCACCTATCAGGATACGCACGATGTACACAAATTATTGTTCCTGCTGCCCGTAACCATGAGCGCCGTTTTTATACAGGAACTGTTTAAAAAGACGGGAGCGCCATTCACTAACATTGCTTATACGCTTTTAGGTTTGGTTTTCACTATCATTCCTTTTACCTTTTTTCACGCGCTGGCCTATGTGAGCGGCAGTTTTAACTTTCACTATCCGATGGCGTTTTTGCTGATGCTTTGGGCCAATGATACCGGGGCCTATTTAACCGGCAGGGCTTTTGGCAAGCATAAATTATTTGAGCGCCATTCGCCAAAAAAAACCTGGGAAGGCTTTGTTAGCGGTGTGCTTATCAGCGCCGGCGCAGGGGCCATTATTAGCCATTATTACACCGAACTTGCTTTGCAGCAATGGGTAAGCATTGCCGTGCTTATCGGCTGCTTTGGTACCCTGGGCGATCTCATCGAATCCATGTTCAAGCGCAGCATTGATGTAAAGGATTCAGGCGGCATACTGCCCGGCCACGGTGGCCTGCTTGACCGTTTCGACGGGCTTTTGCTGGCGGCACCAATTGTTTATTGCTACCTATACTTCATTACAAATGCTTAATTTTGCATCATGAAAATGACCATCCACAAAGAAGGCTATACCTCCATCGCGTTATGCATCCTGTTTATTTTTGTTTTGAATGCAGGCATTCAATTCTATTTTCCGCAGGCTTATGTTATAAAATGGATCATCTATATCTTATCGTTCGCGCTGTTTGTAATCATCCTGCAGTTTTTCCGCAGCCCTTATCTGGCGGTCGACCAAGACGAGCGCTACGTATTATGCCCTGCAGATGGCAAGGTAGTGGTAATTGAAGAAGCGGATGAAACGGAGTTTTTAAAAGACAGGCGCATACAGATCTCGGTTTTCATGTCGCCTATAAATGTACATATTAACCGTAATCCCATCAGCGGTGTGGTTAAATACTTCAAATACCACCCGGGTAAATATTTGGTGGCCTGGCATCCCAAATCATCGACAGAAAATGAGCGCACCACGGTAGTTACCGAAAACAGTGCGGGCATACCCGTTTTATTCAGGCAAATTGCCGGCGCTTTGGCCCGCCGTATTGTATGGTATATAAAAGAGGGTGATGTTGTTGAGCAGGGTGCACAATTTGGCTTCATAAAATTTGGATCGCGGGTTGATATTTTTTTACCGCTGGGTACCAAAATAAACGTAAACCTGGGCGAAGTAGTAAAAGGCGGCCGCACCGTGTTAGCCGAGCTTACCGCTAATACCAACAGCATAAACACTACAGATACTGAAAACGTTGCTACTATAGCACCATCAGAAGAGTCATTGTCGAACGCGCATGGCGAAGCTACTTTAGTTATTGAGCATGAAGAGAAAACTGATGAGATTGTTACTGCTGCTGATGTGCCTCCAACTATAAAAGAAGCGGCGCCTAAAAAGGCTGCTCCTAAGAAAAAGAAAGCGTAATTAACTACAAATATAAAAGCAGAAAAGCCCGGCATTGACCGGGCTTTTCTGCTTTTATATAAATAACTATCCTTACTCAACAGGAACCAGTTTTAAACAAACCGGCATAGCTATTTCGATAGTCGAAGTGGTTTGACTTAGCTTACCTGTGCTTTTGTCTACCTTAAAAATAACAATGTTGTTTGATCCCTGGCTGGCAACCAGTAAGAAATTACCTGTTGGGTCAATAATAAAGTTACGCGGCTCTTTGCCGGTTTTATAACGATCAACATAAGTCAATTCGCCGGTTTGCTGGTTGATGGAATAAACCAACAGCTCGCTGGCGGTGCCGCGGTTGGTACCGTACAGGAATTTGCCGTCGGGCGATACGTGAATATCAGCCGCCCCATTTACGCCGGTAAAACCTTCGGGGGCCATGTTTACCGTTTGGAACGGGGTTATCTTTCCGTTGTTGTATTTATAAGCTGTAATAGCCGCGCCCAATTCCTGGATGTTATACAGAAACTTTCCATCGTTCGAGAAAATAAGGTGTCTTGGGCCATTGCCTGCAATAGTGTTCACCTCTATGCCATCAGTTAAAGGCGGCACTTTGCCTGCTTTGTAACGGTAGATGTGTATTTTATCGGTACCCAAATCGGTATACAACAAATATTTTTCATCGGGCGACAGCATAGCCGTATGCGCGTGCGGGGCTTCCTGGCGCTTTTTGTTAGGGCCGCTGCCTTCACCCTGTATTTTTTGCGATGAGGCACCTAACGAGCCGTCTTTATTTATAGGGAACACCATTAAGTTACCACCAGCATAATCGGCCACAAAGGCATTTTTGCGGGCTTTGTCCAGGCTAATGTAAGCCGGGCCGCCACCTGCAGGTTGTTTATTGATGCTATCCAGCTTGCCAGATTTTGCATCGAACTTAAATGCACTTACGCCACCCGGGCCACGGCTGTCTTCGTTAACGGCATAAACAAATTTATTATCACTGCTAACAGCCAGATACGACGGGCTGCTAACGTCATCAATTTCGCTCAGGTAAGCCGTTTTGCCCGTTTCGGCATAAAAACGATAAACGTAAATACCCTTGCTGCCGTTTTTACGGGTATAGGTGCCTATTAAAAGGTCGTAAATCTTGGGCGTAGCTTTCTGTGCAAAACATACCACAGGCGATACCAGGAATAGTATGATCAATAGTTTATTCATGATGAGTTTATTTGGGTTTATAGTTGCAAGGTAATAAATTCAATAAATAAAAACGCCCGGCTTAACGGGCGTTTTATGATTGTAGCATATTTTGTTACAAAAACGTTACTACTAAATGCTAAACAGGATGTCCTGTTAGGGACACCCTGTTTATAGAAAATTTACCTTTACAGATGCTCCGTAGGTGCATCCTGATTAGCCAGCTATGTTATTGTCAAAGGATGCTCCTATGGAGCACTTTCTTATTACCTTATCATCCTATAAAAAGGAAGCCCTTGACGGGGCTGCTGCTTATCGAGAATTTTGAAAAATCCTTCTTCATTACACTATTCTTTTACCCTGTAGGCTTCAATATTAATATAGAGGTAAGACGACTTTACAGGTACCCAGTTACTTTCACTTTTTTCGCGGAAGTAACTCTTTCTGAATGTCAAAGGATATGCTGGTATTAAAAATGAAGTGGTAGCCACATCATTGGGCGAAAGATCGGCCTCAATTAATTGTATCGATACAGCAATCTTTTTATAGCCCTTTAAATGTATGTTGTATTTATTTAAGTCGATTTTTTTATAGCCGTGTGTATTTTGTGTTTCGTAAATAATATCTTCAGGCGAGATAAGCTTATCCGGCATATCATCCTTAACAGAATAAAAGTTAACCCGGCACTTTAATCTTTTATAATTATTGCTCCACAGCATAAAATTTATTTGCTTTAAAAGGATGTCTTTATCTACATCCAGAATGGTAGCCTGCTCGCGACCGCTTACATCACTTATTTTTGGAATAGACGAATAGGCGTTAGGTGCATAAGTTATTGTAGTTGGGGTACGGCCATATACTTCAATTTTCTCTTTTTGCGGGCTTATTTTCACCTCATTAAGAATTGTTGACCTTTGCTGCATGGCTATCAAGTTCCCGAAAGCCATTAGTTCGGCAGGTGATTTTTTTACAGCATCGTATCCAACATGGGTAAATATTATCGTATCAGATTTGTCAATAGCCGATGGATCGAAGAATAATTTAAATTGGCCGGTTGAATCGGCAATCGTACCAAACGGCTTGCCCTTAATACCCACCGATACATAAGGAACACCATTATGATTGCTTGGCTCAATTACTTTTCCAACAAAACTATTTGATTGGGCTTTTAAGATAGCAGGCATCACTACTGCCATTAAAAACAATATACTGGTACGGTTTAGGTTCATAATAGTTTGCGATAAGTTAATTCAGGGCTTAAAATAAATCTTCTAAACGCCAAAAATCAGCAAACTATTTTACAGATCGCTCTGTAAATCAGGTTAAATAATGTTAAATATTAACGCTATTACTTGATCAAATGCTTCAACTGTATCACTTCTTTTTCATCAAGAAAGCGCCAGCGGCCGCGCGGCAGGTCTTTCTTGGTCAGGTTGGCATAAACCACCCGGTCAAGTTTTACAACCTCATAGCCTAAATGCTCAAATATGCGGCGCACAATGCGGTTTTTACCGCTGTGTATCTGTATGCCAACTTCTTTTTTAGACGCGCCCTGTACGTACGATACCGAATCGGGCTTAATTAAACCGTCTTCCAGCTCCAGGCCAAACATAATTTTATTCAGATCGCCCTGCGTTAAGCTTTTGTTCAGCTCTACCTGGTACAGTTTAGTAATGTTACTGCGCGGATGGGATAGTTTATCGGCCAGGTCGCCGTCATTGGTCATCAATAATAAACCGGTAGTATTACGGTCAAGGCGGCCAATGGGGTAAATACGCTCACGACTGGCTTTTTCAACCAGGTGCATCACCGTGCGGCGCTCCTGAGGGTCGTCGGTAGTAGTAATATAATCCTTGGGTTTATTCAGCAATACGTAAACGCTCTTTTCGCGTTTCAGCGTTTCGCCATTGTAGCGTATCTCGTCTTTAAACGGATCAACTTTAAGGCCCAGTTCGCTTACTACTTCGCCATTTACGGCTATTACGCCTGCAGCTATCAGCTCATCAGCCTTACGGCGCGAACAAATGCCTGCATTGGCAATATATCGGTTAAGGCGTATAAGCCCGTCTTCTTCTTTTTTGGTCGCTTTTTTAGGGCGAAGTGTTTTTACCGGCGCGTCACGATCGCGGGTTATTTTATCATAAACCGGTTTGTCGCCCGCTTTGCGGAAAGGTTTTTCACCATCACGCTTTTTAAAATCGCCTTTAGGTTTGTCGCCGAAAGTTCTTTTTGGCTTATCGCCATAATCAGCGCCGGTTGGCTTGCGGTTACGGGTAGTTGAGAATGATTTCTTTTCGCCCGAGTCGCTGCCGAAACTCTTTTTAGGACGGTCGTCATCGCTTGCGCCCCTGCCTGAGTAAGGTTTACTGCGCGGTGCAAAGCTTTTTTTATCACCCGCCGAATCTCCACCAAAACTTCTTTTAGGGCGATCATCATCACCGGTAGGCCGGCCCGAATAAGGTTTATTGCGGGGTGTAAAGCTCTTTTTATCGCCTGCTGATTCGCCGCCAAAGCTTCTTTTTGGTTTTTCATCATCGCCGGCTGGCCTGCCCGAGTAAGGTTTACGCGGACCAAAGCTTTTCTTTTCGGCTCCGGATGAGAATGAGCTCCGCTCGGCAGCGGGACCGCTTGAATATCTTTTTTTAGAATGATCTGTGCTGGATTGATCCGTGTTTTTTGATGATCCACGGGAGGAAGAAGATCGTTTGGTTTTGTCGCCTCCTTTTGAGGGTCCGTTTGATCTGCCGTTCCTGTCGTCGCGACTGTTTGCCGGTCGTTTAAATGCCATAGTTTTTATGCGTTAGCGCTTCGCAGCGTGAGCCACAAATGTACTGTTTTTTGAGCGTTTTAACATCTTGTTCATAACTTTTTTAATCGGTACAAAAACGCAGTTTAAACCACTTTAAAGCCCGATTTTTGACCTATTTTAAAAAACTCAAAACACTAAGCCAAAGTCAAGTGTTTGATAATCTGCTTTATAAGGGCTATATTTGCAAAACATTTTACCAAATGTAACGTTCTATGAATTTAAAAAAAATGATGAAAAAACACTTAATTACGTGCTCCGTAATCCTGGTGCTCACTATCATTTTCGCGTTTAGTATCAGCAGTCGCAAAATCAGCAAAACAGCTAATTTGGCGGTCAATTCTGCGGGCATAAACCACGGCATCTCTAAATATGTTATCAACAACAATATTGATGCCGCAAATGATTATAGTTTCGCTAATGAAGCTTTACCCTTAAATAGTGGTGTATACCACAAATTGCAAAAATCGCTCAGAAAACACAATTTCAGCAATGTGCAATCGCACGTGCTGCAAATTAAAGCCACCAGGCTGTTTCCTGTAATTGAGCCCATTTTAAGGGCTTATGGTATTCCTGAAGATTTTAAATACCTGCCCCTGGTTGAGTCGGGTTTAAAAGAGGGCACCTCTATTCGTGGTGCCGCAGGGTTATGGCAATTTATGCCGGGTACCGCGCGCACTTACGGGTTGAGAGTTGGGCATGGAGTTGATGAGCGCAAAAACGTTTATAAGTCTACAGTAGCCGCCTGTAAATACATCAGGGGGCTGTATGAAGAGTTTAACAGCTGGACACTGGCCGCTGCCGCTTACAACAACGGCTCCATTAAACTGGCAAAAGCTATGCGTCAGCAAGGCGAAGACAATTATTTCAGGATGCGCCTTAATCGCGAAACAGGTAACTATGTATATAACCTGGTAGCCATGAAGGCTATTATTGATCATCCGCAGAAATACGGTTACGGCGAGAATTATTACAGTTATGTATCGCCTAAAAACTTTTTGTTTTACAATTAGTAACCGCACAGTAAAATATTAATACGGAGCACTTTTAGCCCGATCTGCCGGATAGCAGATCGGGCTTTTTTATTTATCTTTGTGTTTGGTTGATTGAGTTGACTAAGTGAGTGGTTGATTGGGTTAAAACATTTCCAACCTAATCAACTTAATCTAACTCAATCAACTTAATCAACTATAAAGAATGAATACAAAACCCATTGACCTGGGCGAGCAAAGTGAAGTTGAAGTTTACGGAGCCCGGGTACATAATTTAAAAAATATTGATGTTTCTTTTCCGCGCAACCAACTGGTAGTTATTACCGGTTTGAGTGGCAGCGGAAAATCATCGCTGGCTTTTGATACCATTTATGCCGAGGGGCAGCGCCGTTATATGGAAACATTTTCGGCCTATTCCCGTCAGTTTATGGGTGGCATGGAGCGCCCCGATGTAGATAAGGTTTCGGGCCTGAGCCCGGTTATTGCCATCGAGCAAAAAACTACCAGCAAGAACCCCCGCTCAACAGTGGGTACCATTACCGAGATCTATGATTTTATGCGTTTGCTTTTTGCCCGTACGGGCGATGCTTACTCGTACGTAAGTGGCGAGAAGATGGAGCGCATGAGCGAAGACCAGATACTGAAAACCATTACCGAACGGTTTAACGGGCAGCCGGTAAACATATTGGCTCCGGTAGTAAAGGCGCGTAAAGGCCACTACCGCGAACTGTTTGAGCAGATACGCAAACAAGGCTATTTAAAAGTTTGGATAGATGGCGCCATTGCTGATGTGGAGCCCAAAATGCAGCTTGATCGCTATAAGATCCATGATATTGATATTGTGGTAGATCGTTTGGAGATCAATGAGGAAAATGGCAAACGTTTATACACCTCGATACAATCGGCATTAAAAATTGCCAAAGGTATTATCAGGATAGGTGACAAGGATAACAATGTAGCTTATTTCAGCAAGTATTTGATGGACCCGGTTTCGGGCATATCATACGATGAGCCGCAGCCAAATACTTTTTCATTCAACTCACCCTATGGAGCTTGCGAAAAGTGTACCGGGCTGGGTTATATTTTTGAGGTTGACGAAGATTCGGTGATACCTAACCGCAAGCTGAGCATCATGAACGGCGGCCTTGCTCCGTTGGGCGAATACCGTGAAACCTGGATCTTTCAGGTATTGAAGGCGTTGGCAAAAAAATACGATTTCGCGCTGTCGACCCCTATCGAAAAACTGGACAGGGAAAAGCTGGACATTATTTTGAACGGCACGCCGGATATGGTGACCGTATCGGTAGAGTATAATAAATGGAACGTACAGAGCTACCAGATCAGTTTCGACGGCATTATCCGAATGCTTGAAGAGCAGCAGGAGCGCCGCGGCGAAGAAGGTATGGACGATATGGAAAACTATCGTGTGTTGCGTACCTGCCCGGTTTGCGAAGGCGCGCGATTAAAAAAGGAGTCATTGCATTTTAAGGTCGACGAGAAAAATATATTTGAGCTGGCCTGTATGGATATCCGTACGCTGCAGGATTGGTTCAGTAATTTAGAAGACAGATTAAGCGAGCGCCAAAACGTTATCGCTAAGGAAATTTTAAAAGAGATACGCGCACGTATTGTGTTTTTGATGGATGTTGGCCTGAGCTATTTAACGCTCGACCGTACGGCCAAAACGCTTTCGGGCGGTGAAGCACAGCGTATCAGGCTGGCTACGCAGATAGGTTCGCAGCTGATGAACGTAATGTACATTCTTGATGAGCCAAGCATTGGCCTGCACCAGCGTGATAATGAGCGATTGATAAACGCGCTGAAAAACCTGCGCGATCTGGGCAATACCGTATTGGTGGTTGAGCATGATAAAGACATGATACTAGAAGCCGACCATGTTATTGATATGGGCCCGGCTGCCGGTGTACATGGCGGGCAGGTGGTTGCACAAGGTACGCCTAAAGAGTTAATGGCTAAGCACACACTCACCACATCATACATTAACGGCGAGCGCGAAATTGCTATCCCGGCTAAAAGGCGTGAGGGTAATGGCAAGTTTTTAAAGTTGAAAAAAGCTACCGGGCATAATTTAAAAAAGGTAAGTGTTGAGTTTCCGTTAGGTAAACTGATCGGTATTACCGGGGTATCAGGTAGCGGAAAATCAAGTTTGATCACTGAAACTTTGTACCCTATATTGAATCATCATTTTTTCAGGGCCAAAAAGCACCCGCTGCCTTATGAAAAAATTGAAGGACTGGAAAACATTGATAAAGTAATTGAGATAGACCAGACCGCTATCGGCCGTACGCCACGCTCAAATCCGGCAACATACACCGGTGTGTTTTCGGATATTCGTAACCTATATGTGGCGTTGCCCGAGTCGAGGATAAGAGGTTATAAACCCGGTCGTTTCTCGTTCAACGTAAAAGGCGGCCGTTGCGAAACCTGCCAGGGCGCGGGTATGAAGGTTATTGAAATGAACTTTTTACCTGACGTACAGGTACCATGCGAAGAATGCGGCGGCCGGCGCTATAACCGAGAAACTTTAGAGGTTCGTTACCGTGGCAAATCCATCAGCGATGTGTTGGATATGAGCATTGAAGACGCGGTGCCATTTTTTGAGCATATTCCATCCATCTATCGTAAGGTAAAAACTTTGCTTGATGTAGGTTTGGGTTATATCCGTTTGGGGCAGGCATCAACTACCCTGTCAGGCGGTGAGGCGCAGCGTGTAAAACTGGCTACCGAGCTTTCTAAAAAAGATACCGGCAATACTTTTTATATATTAGATGAACCTACAACAGGTTTGCATTTTGAAGATATCAATGTACTGCTCGGCGTATTATATCAATTGGTTGACAAAGGCAATACCGTACTGGTAATTGAACATAACCTGGATGTGATCAAGGTGGTTGACCACGTGATAGACCTTGGGCCTGAGGGTGGTTCGGGCGGAGGTAATATCCTGTTCTCGGGCACGCCAGAAGGTTTGTGCAAAGTAAAGGATAGTTTTACCGGGCAGTTTTTGAAAAAAGAGATGGGGATAAAGTAAGAGCCGTCAAACAAAACACACACATAGGTTGTATTGTACTTATTCAATACCACAACCATAAAATTATACCGGCCCGGCTAATAGCTTGCCCGGTTTTTTTGTAACATTGCACAAATATCAGCCGTTGACCAAAGCCGCCAAAAAATTCCTCTCCCTGTTTTTTAAAGTCGCTATACTGGTTTTAGCTTTTGCCTTCATTTATCACCAATACCTGAAAAAGGGCGACAGCCTTAAACAATTCGAAAACTCTATTGACCGGCTGAGCCATGCACATGTGGCGGTCATCATGACCACAGTTGTTTTATTAATGCTGATTAACTGGTTGTTAGAGGCTTTAAAGTGGCAATATCTTACCCGCAATCTGGTAAAAATATCGGTATGGAAAGCCATTGAAGGCGTTTTCTGCGGATTAACCTGGGCCATATTTACCCCCAACCGTATTGGCGAATATGGCGGTCGGGTAATGTTTTTACCACCACGCAGGCGTATTCATGGCGTGTTTGCTATGGCAGTTGGCTCGTTCGGGCAAAATGTAATTACCAATGTTTTGGGGGCCATTGCTTTGTTATGGTTTGCATACACTTTTAAACATTTTGATCCATGGTTATTTGCAGCGTTGGTTGTACTGGCAGTTGTTTTTGTGGCAGTATTTATCATCCTCTATTTTAACATCAAGTGGCTGGTGTGGCTATTGAACAAGGTATCGTTTCTTAGAAAGTTTAATCGGTTTTTTGAGGTGATGGGTGCTTATCCGTTTAATGAGCTAATGAATATCATGTGGTTCTGCCTGGCGCGTTTCTTTGTTTTTTCATTTCAATATTATTTGGTGATACACCTGCTGATACCCGAAATACCTTTGTTTGATGTACTGTTCATGGTGTTTATCGTATTCTTCATCCAATCGGCATTACCCTCGCTTGACCTGGTGGATATTGCCGTACGAAGCGCGGCGGCCACTGCTGTTTTCGCCTATGTAACCCACCAGCAAATAGCTATTATTGCAGCGTTTACATCCATTTGGCTTATAAACTTAATTATTCCGGCTATTTTAGGGTCGGTATTCATTTTTAAACTGAATTTCTTTGATCGCAACGTATAGCATCATTTGCGCAATACTTACCGCTGGTTACCTGCTGCTGGTAGCATACCTGATAAAAGGTTGGCTCAATATTAAACACACCAACTATACTATCAGCGATTTTACCACCAAAGTAACCATACTCATAGCCGCCCGCAATGAAGAAGAGCGCATCAGTTATACCATTGATGATATCTTGGCGCAGGATTATCCCAGGCATCTCACCGAAATTATTATTGTTGACGACCACTCAACCGACGGAACGGCAGATATCATCCGCGCCTATGCCGACCGTGGGGTTAAACTTTTACAGCTAAATGAAGCCGAACCGTTAAACTCTTACAAAAAGAAAGCTATCGCCAAAGCCATCAGCCTGTCAACCGGCGATTTGATGGTGGCTACGGATGCGGATTGCCGCATGGGTATACAATGGCTGTCATCCATAGTGGGCTATTATGAAGCAGAGCACCCGGTCATGATCTCATCGCCGGTAACATTTTTTGAGGAGAAAAACTGGTTCGAGCATATGCAAACCCTGGAGTTTTCGTTCCTGATAGGAATTGGCGCTTCGTTTATAGGTAATAACCGGGCCTCAACCTGTAATGGGGCTAACCTGGCTTATCGAAAAGATGTATTTAATGAAGTGGGTGGTTTTGCCGGTATTGATGATCTGGCATCAGGCGATGATGAGTTACTACTGCAAAAAGTAGCACGCCATTACCCCGGCAGGATAGGGTTTTTAAAACTGAACGAAGCTGTGGTTTTTACCCACGCCAAACATACGCTGAAAGAGTTTTTACAGCAACGTCGTCGCTGGGCATCCAAATCTATCAAGTATAAAGACAAAAAAATTGTGGCGGTAGCCGTTAGTATGTGGCTGTTTAATATTACCATGCTGGTAAATATTCTGCTCGGTTTTTACGATTCGTTTTTTTGGCGATTGTTTTTAACACAGTTTTGGTTGAAGTACATTTTTGAGATCGTGTTTTTGTTAATGATCTGCCGCTTTTTTAAGCGGATGAGCCTGACGGGCTTATTGATCATACTCTCGCCCCTGCACATGGTTTACCTGGCTTATATAGGCCTGATGGGTAACGCGCGCAAATACTACTGGAAGGGCCGGATGGTTAAATAATGACCGTTGTATTTTTCCTGATTATGTCAATTTAATTACGCGCGTTCCATAATCCTTAAAAACCTATTATATTTAGCCAAAAGCATACTGATACTTGGCCGAACTAACACCTTCGCAACGCACCTGGAAAAATTTTAAACGCAATAAATTTGCTGTTGGCGGCCTGCTGTTTATCGCGCTTACTATCGTCATCGCCATATTGGGCTACCTCATCATGCCCGATTCAACCCCGCTGGCTAACAACCAAACCATCCAGCTTAGTATAAAAAAACCCGGCAGCGAGTTCATGATGCTGCGGTTAAGAAAGACGGAACCTGTTGATACCGTTAGCTTGTTAACTAAAATGCTGTTTGGGCAACCT
>DATJJI010000099.1:0-10047 GCA_035492275.1 Mucilaginibacter sp. | reverse complement strand
GAAACCGGCAATGGTAATTACGTGTCTGGCCCTTTAGGCCTTGACAATACTAAAAAATACCAGGCACGTATAAAAACCAACGACAACAAAGTTTATCTTTCTGATCTTGAGCCTATTATTTATACTCCTCCTATTGATAGTGTTGGTTATACCACTGCAGCAAATGGCATACAAATATATGTTAACACACACAATCCTGCTGATAACACCCGCTATTATCGATGGGAGTTTGAAGAAGTTTGGAAGATTTTGACACCATATACTTCTTTATACGTCAGCAATGGCTCAAGGATATCAGCACGTACACCTCAGCAAGATGTACATACCTGCTGGGCTAGTGATGTTTCAACCGGTATTATCGTCAGTTCGTCAATAAAATTGGCACATGATGTAATTTACCAGGCGCCTTTAACACCAGTTGCCGCAAACTCTGAAAAATTAGGAGCACGTTACAGTATATTAGTTAAACAATATGGAATAACTGCCGATGCATTTACCTTTTGGGATCAGTTAAGAAAAAACACAGAAACTTTGGGCAGTATTTTTGATGCCCAGCCTTCGGAAATAAGCGGTAATATTCATTGTGTAACCAATCAGGCCGAACGTGTATTTGGTTTTGTTGGCGTTACGAATGTAAAAACAAAACGTGTTTATATTAACAAAGGGGAACTACCTGCTGATTACCGTTCGGCGATAAATAATAGTTGTTTCTTTTTCGGAGAAGATACAGTAATTAATCGGCTTAAACCCCCTTATTTAAATACTGTTAAAGATCTTGTACCCACAAGTTCGCCCTACACAATCGTAGATGCCAAAATATTCCTGCTACCACCTTCCTATCGGGATACCGCTGCAGGTTATTATGCCGTTAAATCAGCGTGTGGTGATTGCTCAAACCGGGGATCAACCATAAAGCCCTCTTTTTGGGTTGATCAATAATTGCAAAGGTTATAATAACTTAACCTAAAACTAACCTGATCAATCCTTTCGCGCGTTTATAACCATCTGTAAATTTGTAACTTTACTCTATGAAATTACGTGTATTAATATTTATAAATGCGCTAGCGGTGGCCATTACCCTATCAGCAGTAAATTATTATTTTCAGCACAAGCTGTATGATATGATCATTACCTTTTCGGTTACCCTGATCAGCAGCTTTATTTTTTTTTATTATTTGATAGAAAAATATGTTTACTCAAAAATAAAACTCATTTATAAACTCATCCACAACCTTAAATTGGGCCGCGACCTGCGCGATGCCCTGGGCGAGCACATGAGCTCTGACCCTATTAATGATGTACAGGTAGAAGTAAAAGAATGGGCGCGGCAAAAAAAAACCGAGATCGACGCCTTACGCACGCAGGAAAAATTCAGGCGCGATTTTTTGTCGAACATATCGCATGAATTTAAAACCCCGCTGTTTGCCATACAAGGATATATTGAGGCTTTGCAGGATGATGACTTTGACGATCGCGAAATGGCCCGGCAGTTTTTAGACAAGGCATCTAAAAACGTTGACCGCCTCAGCTATCTTATTAAGGATCTGGATGAGATATCAAAACTGGAATCGGGCGAATTACCTATTAACTATACCAAATTCAAGATCAACGACTTGATCAAGGAGGTTTTAGAGTCGTTAGAGATGAAGGGTATACAGCATCATATTAAATTAATATTCAAGCAAAAATATGACGAGCCGATCATGGTTATGGCCGACCGCGAAAAGATAACCCAGGTATTAGTAAATCTGATCGACAACTCATTTAAATATGGAAAAGAAGAGGGCCATACATCTATTACCCTGTTTGATCTGCATGAGCAAGTATTGATAGAGGTTACCGATGATGGCGTAGGTATCGAAGAAAAATTCCTGCCCCGGCTGTTTGAACGCTTTTTCCGGACAGATACCAGCCGTTCAAGGCAAATAGGCGGCTCGGGCCTTGGTTTGGCTATTGTTAAGCATATTGTTGAGGCGCATCAGCAAACCATTAACGTACGCAGTACAGAGGGCGTAGGCTCAACATTTGGGTTCACTTTGCAAAAAGTAAAACCGGGTTTACAATTTCCTAACATTCCAATTCTAAAAAATTAACATTAAATTAACATTGCAAAGTTAACTTTGCCCAAATACACCCAAAAAATGTCATTAAACAGCATCTTTCAATATTTCGTTCCAAAGGATAAAAAAATATTTTTTCCACTATTTGAGCAGGCATCAAATAACGTTGTAGTAATGGCAACTATACTTGTTGAAACGGTAAACTCAAACAATCCGGCAACTCGCGAAGAGCTGTTTAAGCAAATTGACAAGCTTGAAAATAAAGGCGATGAAATAACGCACCAGGTTTATCTGGAGTTGGGTAAAAACTTTATCACGCCTTTTGACCGTGAAGATATACACGCGCTGGCAAGTGCCATTGATGATGTTGCCGATTATATACAAGGAGCGGCTAATCGCATGAACCTTTATAAAATTGATGACTACAATGAGCATATCCGTAAACTATCAGACCTGATACTGCAAGCCAGTATAGATCTGGAAAAAGCGGTGCGCGAATTAAAGGATCTAAAAAACGTACGCAACATTGCCGATTCATGCATACGCATTAACAGCGTAGAAAATCAGGCCGATTATGTTTTTGACCGCGCCGTTGCCGACCTGTTCCTGTATGAAAAAGATGCTATACGCCTTATTAAATACAAAGAAATTTTAGCTGCTTTAGAAACCGCTACCGATATGTGCGAAGACGCTGCAGATGTTATGGAATCTATTTTAGTTAAAAACGCTTAAGCATAAATGGTTACATCTCTATTAGTTGTTGTAGTTGCGCTGGCCTTAATTTTTGATTATAC
This sequence comes from Mucilaginibacter sp., assembly GCA_035492275.1. Classification (GTDB taxonomy): domain Bacteria; phylum Bacteroidota; class Bacteroidia; order Sphingobacteriales; family Sphingobacteriaceae; genus Mucilaginibacter. The sequence goes on along the minus strand of DATJJI010000099.1, from coordinate 7,193 downwards.
CAATGGTTTTCATGATGCGGCAAACTCCATCGCTACCATCGTTTCAACTAAGGTTTTAACCCCCTTCCAGGCAGTGTTATGGGCGGCGGCCTTTAACTTCCTGGCTTACTTTATTGTGAAGGACCATAAAGTTGCCAACTATGTGTCTAAAATTGTACAGGAGCACTTTGTAAACATGCATGTAATACTGGCAGGCCTCATAGCTGCCATTACCTGGAACCTTACCACCTGGTGGTTCGGCATACCATCAAGCTCATCACACACCCTTATAGGCGGCTTTGCCGGCGCAGGCATGACCAATGCGCTATACATGGGCAACAACGCGCTTACAGCGGTAAACATGCATTATATATTACCTATTATACTCTATATCGTGCTGGCGCCCTTCATTGGTTTGCTGGTAGGCTATGTGATTACCATTATTATACTGCACATCTGCAAAAATGCAAGGCCCGCAGCTGCCGAGCGTTGGTTCAAGGTTTTGCAACTTATTTCATCCGGGTTGTTAAGCTTTGCACATGGTACTAACGATGCTCAAAAAGTTATGGGCATTTTGTACCTGGCTGTATTATCATCAAATATTATAGGCGCAGGTGCGCCAATGCCCGAGTGGATACCGCTGGCCTGTTACTCGGCTATTGCACTGGGCACTATGTCGGGCGGGTGGAAAATTGTTAAAACCATGGGCAGCAAGATAACCAAGATCACCCCGCTTGAAGGTGTAAGTGCCGAAACCGCGGCAGCTATTACCTTAGGTTTTACCGAGCATTTCGGCATCCCGGTTTCAACTACACATACTATTACCGGCTCAATAATTGGCGTAGGGCTTACCAAACGCGTATCGGCTGTGCGCTGGGGCGTAACCGTTAATTTAGTATGGGCCTGGATCATTACTATACCTATTTCGGCGCTTGTAGCAGGTGTTGTTTTCGCGTTGCTACGTGTAGCAGGCTATTAATCCATAGGTTTTTTTCTTAGTTTTACAGCTATGAAAAAATCATTGCTGCTCCCGTTATTGCTTATTTGCATAGCCGTATCCGGCTATGCGCAGGTTATACCTACATCGCTTGAAATTGGTACTGCTTTAAAACAAGCGCTTGAACAGGGCACCACTAAAAGCGCCGATCAGCTATCGGCAGTTGATGGTTTTTTTGGGAATGCTGCCGTAAAAATACTTTTACCGCCCGAAGCACAAAAAGCTGAGAAAACCCTGCGTGGCATGGGGCTGAATAAAGTTTGTGATGATGCGATCCTATCCCTGAACAGAGCTGCTGAAGATGCCGCTAAACAAGCCAAACCTATTTTTTTGGATGCTATTAAACAAATGACCCTGCAGGATGTAACCAACATTTTGTTAGGCAGCCAGGATGCCGCTACACAATATTTTAAACGTACCACAACGGCGCAGCTTACGGCTAAATTTCGCCCGGTTATACAGGTAAGTTTAGATAAGGTTAATGCCACCAGGTATTACGCGGCATTGGCAGGCAACTATAATAAAATACCATTTGTAAAGAAGATCAACCCGGATATTACAGAATATGCTACTCAAAAAGCCATTGATGGTTTATTTATTGAGATTGCGGTGCAGGAGTTAACCATCCGTCAAAACATTGGCGCACGCCCAACACCTTTATTGCAAAAGGTTTTCGCTTTCGCGGATAAGAATAAAAAGTAAAGTGTGATTAAGGCTTAACCTGCCTTGTGGAACTGAACGGTATTAGTGATCGTTCTGGCTTGTCCGTTTGTTTCACCCATCCAGCCCGGTCCGTTTTTAATAATGTCAATTGCCATTTGATCGGCAACGGTGCTTACGCTTTTAACCACCTTAAAATCTGCCAGGGTACCATCCGTATTTACCGTGAATGAAAGTTTTACCATACCGGTTTTGCCATCAGGTGATACGGCTTTATCATAAACATATTTTTCAAACTTGTCCCACCCGGTTTGCGGATGAACTGCGTTACCTTTTTTAGCTGTAGCCGGGTTTACAATAACGGTTTCGCTCCCTGCTGTTGCAACTTTCTCGGTTTTGGCAACCGGCTTTTTCTTGCCGGCATAATCTAAAACCAATGATTCATCCAAAGGTGTTGTTGTATCAATATCATCATTATTGGCAGCGGTATCGTCAATATTTTGTTTTGATGATGCCCTTTTGTTGCTATCTGCATCCGCCATTACCGCTGCAACGGGCTGATAATAAATAGTCTGCTTTTTTGAAGAATGTTTTACGGGTTTTACGGTTAGTAAAGTCGCGCGCTTTTTTTCGGGTGGCGTATTGTTTTTAGCAGCAGCCGGAACTGACGATTGCTCAATAATGGTTTTTTCAGACAAATCGCTTTGGCTTGCTTTGTTAGATTGGTTGTTATATACCAACACCCCACCGGCTGTTACAACAGCCAACATGCAAATAACAGGCATACGCCAGGATACCACATTTACTACCATACTGCTCACTATTTCTTCTTAGGTTTTCCGAGCACCCAATAAATAGGGCCGGGTTACAAAACTAAAACTTTTTTGCAAATATGAAAATAGCAATTTTGGTACTAATCGCCTTATTTTAATTACGAATAATGCAATTGCAAATATGATGAGGCGGGATTGCCCCATTATCAATGCCGCCACTTGGCACCTGTTACACTATTTTAAGCCGGTATTTTTCTAATAGCCCCGGCAATCCATCAGCAGAGAAAATGGCTTTGGTCATGATATTCAGTTCAGGATCAATGCTGAAATTCATGGCGGTGGCAAAATTTACCGATGAAAGATCGGTACCGTTAAAAATAGCGCCCGAAAGGTCACACTCATCAAATACAGAACCCGAGATAAGGGCCTGCGAAAAGGTCACCTCTTTTAAGGAGGATTTCAGGAAGCTTGTTTTGAGCATTTTTTTGCTCATGAAGGAAGAATAATCGAGCATGCTTGATTCAAATCTTACGCTAAACAGAAAATCTTCGCAAAGGCTAAAGTTGATACCCAGCAATTTGCAGTTTTTAAATACCGCGTTGCTTAAGGTTGATCTCCCCCATTTAACCAACGATAGGTTACAGCCATCAAACACACAATCAATAAACTTACACAATTGAAAATCGGCGTTAGAGAGATCGCATTTTTTAAATATGCAATTGTTAAACTCGGTAGCCTTTATTACCTGTTCGGCGTAATTTACTTCTTCAAAAGTTTTATCATCGTGAGTTTGCATTGGGTTATGTTTAAACAAAAATAACATCCTTTTTGTCATTCTTCGCTATCGCTCAGGATGACAAGTGCTTTAATAAAAAGAGCGACAGGTAAAACCTATCGCTCTTTAAAAAAAAATCGAAATCCGATATCCTAAATTATATCAACAACCTTACCGGTTCTTCCAGTAATGATTTTAGTGTTTGCAGGAACGCGGCACCTGTGGCGCCATCAACCACACGGTGGTCGCAGCTCAAGGTTACCTTCATGATGTTGCCAGGCACTACAGCGCCGTTTTTAACAACCGGTACGGCTTGTATGCCGCTTACTGCCAAAATACAGGCATCAGGTGGATTAATAATAGCTGTAAACTCATCAACACCAAACATGCCCAGGTTTGATATGGTAAAGGTTGAACCTTCCCAATCAGCCGGTTGTAGTTTTTTAGCTTTTGCACGCTGAGCAAAATCCTTCACCTCAACCGATATATGGCTCAATGATTTGCCGTCGGCAAAACGAATAACAGGTACTAACAAACCTTCGTCAACCGCTACGGCCACCCCAATGTGAATATGTTCGTTATAGCGTATCTTATCGCCCAACCATGATGAATTAATGGCAGGATGTTGTTTTAATGCGATAGCGCAAGCTTTCAGTACAAAATCATTAAATGATATTTTAACCGGGGCAACCTCGTTTATTTTATTACGTGCCGCGATAGCCTGATCCATATCAATAGACATGGTCACGTAGAAATGGGGAGCGGTAAATAAGCTTTCAGACAAACGTTTGGCAATAACCTTACGCATCTGGGTAACCGGTTTCTCGGTAAATTTCTCTTCGCCGGTAAACGTTGGGATAGTAACCGGAGCAGTTGTTTTAGCAGAAGGAGCACTTTCAGCAGCAGCGGGTGCCGTTGAAGCGGCTGTTTTTGCTTCGCCCGGTTTAAAGTCCTCAACATCCTTCTTCACTATGCGTCCGCCCTCAGCTGATCCTTTTACCGCATTGATGTCAATGCCTTTTTCCTTAGCGATTTTACGTGCCAGAGGCGATGCTTTTACACGGCCATCGCTATGCGAAACTTCGGCCTCTTCGGCAGATGCAGCAGCAGCAGTAGTAGTTGGAGCAGCCTCGGCTTCGGCAGCAGGTTTTGCTTCTGCTGTCGCGGCTGGTGCATCTTGCAGCAAAGGTGTAATATCTGTACCTTCTTTACCAACAATAGCTATAATACCATTAACCGGTGCAGCTTCGCCTTCTTTAGGGCCTATATATAATAGTGTTCCTGCTTCATAGCCTACTACTTCCATGGTGGCCTTGTCGGTTTCCACATCGGCTAATGAATCGTCAGATTTTACTTTATCACCAACTTTAAAATTCCATTTGTTTATGATGCCTTCGGTCATGGTATCGCTCAAAGCAGGCATACGGATAACCGTTGCCGGGATGCTTGAGGTATCAACCTTGGCGGCTGGCGCAGGGGTCGCGGCAGGTGCTTTATCAGCAACCGGTGCTGCTTCTTCTTTCTTTTCGGCAGCAGGTGCAGGCGCGCTGCTTCCTTCTAATGCTGCTTTGTAATCTTCGCCGTCTTTGCCTAAAACAGCTATAACCGCGTCAACAGGTACAGACTGGCCTTCTTCAACACCGATGTACAAAAGGGTACCATCCTGGTACGATTCAAAATCCATCGTGGCTTTATCTGTCTCGATCTCGGCTAATACATCGCCTGATTTTACTTTGTCACCAACTTTTTTATGCCATTTCGCAACAACACCATCAGTCATGGTGTCGCTCATTTTTGGCATTTTAACTACTTCGGCCATATCCTAATTATGATGAGTGGTTTTATAAATTTTTAAGATTAATCTTTTATGTAAGGATAATCTTTTTGTACATAAACATCAGTATATAGTTCTGATGCTTCAGGCCATGGCGACTCTTCGGCAAATTGTACCGACTCTTCAACTTCAGCCTTAATTTTCGCGTCTATCTCCTCGAACCATTTTTCGTCGGCATAGCCTTCTTTTTCTATCGTGTGCCTGATGGCTTCAATAGGATCTTTTGCTTTATAGCTTTCCAATTCTTCTTTTGTACGATATTTCTGCGGATCGGACATAGAGTGGCCTTTATAACGATAGGTACGCATCTCTAAAAAGGTTGGCCCTTCGCCTGCACGTGCACGCTGCACGGCTTCATCCATGGCGTTATGTACCGCAACCGGGTCCATACCGTCAACCGGCGACGATGGGATGCCATAAGGCAGGCCTAACTTATAAATGTCGGTTTGAATGGTAGTACGCTCAACCGAGGTACCCATAGCATAACCGTTATTTTCGCAGATAAATATTACCGGCAATTTCCATAACGCGGCCATGTTAAAGGTTTCGTTCAACGCGCCCTGGCGCACGGCACCATCGCCCATATAGGTTACGTTTACAAACTCGGTACCTTTAAACTTTTCGGCAAAAGCAATGCCTGCTCCCAACGGAATCTGGCCGCCAACTATACCGTGGCCACCATAAAAGTGTTTCTCTTTGCTAAACATGTGCATAGAGCCGCCTTTACCTTTTGAGCATCCGGTAGCTTTACCATACAGCTCGGCCATGATCGAGTTACTGCTTACACCTTTGGCAATAGCATGCGCGTGATCGCGATAAGCGGTGATCATGCTGTCCTCTGGTTTTAATACAGATATTGCTCCTGCTAATACAGCTTCCTGGCCAATGTATAAGTGGCAAAAGCCTCTTATTTTTTGCTGCCCATACAATTGTCCCGCTTTCTCTTCGAACTTGCGCATCAAAAGCATAGACTCATACCACTTCAGATAAGTGTCTTTATTTATTTCGATTGAACTCATTTATTAAACGATCAATTTTGGTATAAAGCGCAAATCTAATTATATCCTGCAAATTATCGAAACTACAACGAATTTGTTATGAAGTTTTATGTAAGCGAAAGGTAAAGAATGCAGGTTTAAACTTGGGTTTGTACTCGTTCAATCATAACTGATGTTTTTAAGATTTGTTTAAAAAATAAAAATGTTAATAAAAACCAACATTTGTTTGGACTTTTGAAAAAAATGGATAGTTTTGTGGCCGACCTTATCGAAAATGTGTAACAAAATGGACAGTTTGTCCGTTAAACAAGAACGAAACAAGGAATAAATGAAGAAAATAGTACTGGCCATTGCCTTATTTTTCAGCGTTTTAGCCGCCCAGGCTCAAACAAAAACTGTTCCAAATCAGGCAGATACCCAACCAGCAGATGAGCAGGAAAGCTTAGCAAAAGACTATTTATCACAAATTATGCGTGTAGCCGTATCGGCCACGTCAAACATGAAACTTTTTAATTTTGTTTATGATTGGATAGGCACCCCTTACCGTTTTGGCGGAAATACAAAAAAAGGTGTTGACTGCTCTGCATTTACAAAACAGCTATACAGTCAGGTATTTAACCTGGACATTAAACGCAACTCGCGCGATATCTTCAGTATGGTTAGCCCGGTTAGTAAGGACGACCTGAAAGAAGGTGACCTGGTTTTCTTTAAAATACATAGCCGCAGCATTTCGCATATTGGTATTTACTTAGGCAATAATCGCTTTGCACACGCTTCATTAAGAGGGGTTGCTATCAATAGCCTTGATGAGGCTTATTGGACCCGTTATTTTTATAAGGGTGGCCGGGTGCTTGAAGCATTTAAAAAAGAACTCGCGGCGACGCCGGAAGAAGAAACGAAAAATTAATAAATATTTATCCCTTCCTTTTCAGGAAGGGATTTTTTTTGCCATGAAAATCCGATTTTTTGTTTTTGCACTTATATCCTGCCTCGCTTTTCAATCCTGTCAGCAAAAAAAAGATGTTTCTGCTACTGTTGTAAAAAAACAGGTTGTAATAACACAGCAAAAAACAATTACCCAAAGCTCCGACTCCATATGTGTTGCCGCCGTTGGTGATATCATGATGGGAACATCTTACCCTAATAGTATTACATTACCGGCAGATAGCGGCAAAAG
>DATJJI010000098.1:0-15908 GCA_035492275.1 Mucilaginibacter sp. | reverse complement strand
TAATTGCCCCGTTTTTGAGTAAATCTTCCTATAATCAACCCGGGCACCCTTGCCGAATTTTTCGGTAATATATAAATGACCTGACGGGTAATAAATTTTTCGACCACCATCAAGCTGCTCATTTTTAAATTGCTGTTCAATTTCAACCTGACCGTTCTTATAAAATACTTTTTTACTATAATTAGTATTCACAGGGTGCTCATAGAGTTTTCTTAATACGTCTAATTCTTTAATTCCTGTAAAATATTGCCACTCTCGTTTACCTAAAGTATCGCTGTACAGTCTCGTATAAGAGCATCTGCTAATAAAAGTTTTCCCATTATAAGAAGTACCAAAAAACAGCCAGTTTTCTCCTTCGTGCAAATTTAAAGCACAGTCATCATTAAAATCACCATCGTATACTTTTAAAGTTGATTCGCCTTTAAACAGTTCTTTTATAGTTAAATTAATGTCGCCATTAACCCGAAGCTTCATAAAGCTTTGAAGATTTTTTGGCGGTAAAGCTGTAATCTCTACCAACGCAACAAAATCATATCGCTTTAAATCTTCTTTACTTTTAAATTCCGGCTGAGGAGCACAGGTGCAAGCTACTACGGCTTTAGTGAGCAGCAGTAAAAATAGCAGACTAAAAAAACATTTCATCGGTTAAATAAATGAAAACTTATTGTTACTGATTCAACAACTTCTTCTTTTGTTTATCATACTCCGATTGGGTAATGGCTCCGGCATCCAATAATGATTTAAGTTTCTTTATTTCATCAGCAACCGAGCCTGTTTGTTGTTTTGGTGTGTCTGTGGCACAGGGTTTAACTTCGCAGGCGCCAATGGCATCGTCAATAAAAACAGAATAACGCATGGGGCCGCCCGGGTTAACCATAAACATATATTTGTCTATACCATTAACGGTCATTTTGCGCATGCTTTTAATGATGGCTCCAACATTATCAAATTCTTTGGGTAAGGTACGTACGCTACGCGGATTGGGTATCAAACCCCTATCCTCAATATAAAGAAAAGAGCCGTCCTCTTTCGTTCCCCTGCCCAGCCTGAGGGTATCACCTACATGATAGGTAACGCCGTTAGATGCTTTGTACTGTGTTATTTGCGCTTGAGTAAATAGAGGTGCCAACAAAATGGCTATCAATAATAATCTTTTCATGGTAAACGGTTTATATTATTAAACAAGTTAGTAATTCCTGCAAAAAAAGCCTTCATTTTTTTAAAATCAATGTAACTTAGTTTAATCGATGACCTTACATGGCCTTAACAGTAAAAAACACTTTATCTAAAGGTTTTTACGCTATAGGTTTCAGAAACTCCGGTTTTTGTAGGTAACTGATAAAATTCTATTTTAAAAAGACTTACGAAGTTTTGAAAACTTCGTAAGTCTTAAAACAATAAACTCCTGCTAATTACATCTTCATACAAAAAAATCCGCCCAAAAAACCTATTTTTGCGGCTGAATGAAGCACATACGCAATTTTTGTATCATAGCACACATTGACCACGGCAAAAGTACCCTTGCCGACAGGTTATTAGAATACACCAATACCATTACCCAGCGCGAAAGCCAGGCACAATTGCTTGACGACATGGACCTTGAACGCGAGCGCGGTATCACCATAAAAAGCCATGCCATACAAATGGATTATGAGCTTGACGGGCAGAAATATGTTCTGAACTTGATTGATACGCCCGGCCACGTAGATTTTTCGTACGAAGTATCACGCTCAATAGCGGCCTGCGAAGGTGCTTTACTAATAGTTGACGCCGCGCAAGGCATACAGGCACAAACTATATCAAACCTTTATTTAGCTTTAGAGAACGACCTGGAAATTATCCCGGTACTAAACAAAATGGACCTGCCCGGCGCTATGCCTGAGGAAGTTAAAGACCAGATAGTTGACCTGATAGGCTGCAAACGTGAGGAGATATTAGCTGCATCCGGCAAAACCGGTATAGGTGTGCATGATATTTTACGTGCTATTATTGAGCGTGTCCCCGCTCCTGTTGGCGATCCGGAAGCACCTTTACAAGCTTTGATATTTGATTCTGTTTTTAACTCTTTCCGGGGTATCATTGCCTACTTTAAAGTGGTTAATGGTGAAATAAAAAAAGGTGACAAAGTAAAATTTGTAGCTACCGAAAAGGAATATATTGCTGACGAGGTTGGTACCTTAAAACTAAAACAACAGCCTAAGGATGTAATTAAAACCGGCGATGTTGGTTATATTATATCTGGCATAAAAGAGTCGCGCGAGGTTAAGGTTGGTGACACCATTACCACCGTTGCCCGCCCCTGCGCCGAAGGTATACAGGGTTTTGAAGAAGTTAAACCGATGGTGTTTGCCGGTATTTACCCGGTTGATACAGATGATTTTGAAGAGCTGCGCGAATCAATGGCGAAGCTGCAGTTAAATGATGCTTCTCTGGTTTTTGAACCCGAATCATCGGCTGCGCTGGGCTTTGGTTTCCGTAGCGGTTTCCTGGGTATGCTGCATATGGAAATTATCCAGGAGCGTTTGGAGCGTGAGTTTAACATGACGGTGATCACTACCGTACCCAACGTGTCTTACCTGGCATACTCTACCAAAGGCGAAGAAATTGTAGTAAATAACCCCTCTGACCTACCCGATCCAAGTAAAATTGACCGTGTAGAGGAGCCTTATATTAAAGCTACTATCATTACCAAGTCTGACTTTGTTGGCTCGGTAATGTCGCTTTGTATCCAGAAACGCGGGTTTATTAAAAATCAATCATATTTAACGTCCGACCGTGTAGAGCTGGTGTTCGAGATGCCGATGGGCGAGATCGTTTTTGATTTTTATGATAAGCTAAAAACTATATCAAAGGGCTACGCGTCGTTTGATTATCACCAGATAGGTTACCGGCCAAGTGACCTGGTACGTTTGGATATTAAATTAAACTCGGAACCGGTTGACGCATTATCATCATTGATCTTCCGTGGTAATTCATATGATTTTGGTAAAAAGATCTGCGAGAAATTGAAAGAACTTTTACCGCGTCAGCAATTCGAGATTATTATACAGGCATCAATAGGTGCCAAGATCATTGCGCGCGAAACGGTGAAAGCTATGCGTAAAGACGTTACCGCCAAATGTTACGGTGGTGATATATCGCGTAAGCGTAAACTTTTGGAGAAACAAAAAGCCGGTAAAAAACGCATGCGCCAAGTTGGTAACGTAGAGATACCGCAAAGCGCGTTTATGGCGGTTTTGAAATTAGATTAGACGTGAGATATGAGATTTGAGACGTGAGATCAAGTCCATATTTTTATTATTAATAACTTGAAGATTGAAAATTTGAGTATCTGTCTCAAATCCCAAATCTCAAATCTCAAATCTTAGTAATGCAATTACTCGACGGAAAATACGTATCAGAAAAGTTAAAGGTTGAAATAGCTGAAGAAGCAGCCAGGATTTTGGCCGACACCGGACGCAAGCCGCATCTGGTGGCTGTATTGGTTGGTCACGACGGCGGCAGCGAAACTTATGTAGCCAGCAAGATAAAAAACTGTGAGAATGTAGGTTTTAAATCGAGCCTGGTACGTTATGAAGATACGGTTACCGAAGAGGAACTTTTAAAGAAAGTTGAAGAATTGAATGCTGACGCAGATATTGATGGTATCATCGTTCAATTGCCCCTGCCCAAACATATCGATCCGGAAAAAGTAACCGAGCGTATTGATTACCGTAAGGATGTGGATGGTTTTCATCCGGTTAATTTAGGCCGTATGCAGCGTAACTTGCCATCGTTTATTCCGGCTACGCCCTATGGCATTACGCTAATGCTTAAAGAATACGGTATTGATACCGTTGGCAAGCATTGCGTAGTTGTTGGCCGCAGTAATATTGTAGGCTCGCCTATGAGCATATTAATGGCGCGTAACACCACTCCAGGTAATTGTACCGTAACTATTTGCCACAGCCGTACACCTGATATTAAAAAATTCACGCTGGATGCTGATATCCTGATTGTAGCTATCGGCAAAAAGAATTTTATCACCGCCGATATGGTGAAAGATGGTGTTGTAGTTATTGACGTAGGCATGAACCGTGAAACATCAACCGTAACCAAATCAGGCTTTAAATTGTATGGCGATGTTGATTTTGAAAATGTAGCTCCAAAATCATCATGGATAACCCCGGTACCGGGCGGTGTTGGTTTAATGACTATTATCGGGTTGTTAAAGAATACACTGGCTTCTGCTAAGAAAGAGGTTTATAGTTAACTATCCCCTTGTCATTTCGAGCGATAGCGAGAAATCTTATACGCTGCACTCCGGAACAAAATGTTTAAGATTTCTCCCGTTGGTCGAAATGACAAACTTATAATATTATTTAAACGCCTGCTTTATCCTTTCAAACAGCGTGGTCATCCCAACATAAATACCGTCTTCCCGCACTTCCACTGCATAGGTATCAATATAATCATTTTGGCCAGGATTACCTTTACCTGTATGTATATCGTACGAGTAACGATGGAACGGGCAGATGATCCTACCATCCTTGCACCAACCACCGCTCAAATCGGCGCCGGCATGCGGGCAGGTTGAGGAAACCGCGTATATCTTACCTTCGTAACCAACCAAACAGATGCCTTTACTGTTGATCTTTATTTTTTTAATAAATGGCTCTGTAGTGTATTGAATATCAGGCACCTTATACCAATTCATATCAACTAAAAATCGATCTTAAGGTTCATTATTGCGGGGTTTTTGATGGCATCGTCCATAGTAGTTACCAGGGTAACATGTTTTCTATCGGCCGATACAATAGCCCGTGGGTTATTCACCTTCTTTACCGGCTTGGCAAAGTTAAGGATCACTTTGTAGGGCATATCTATCAGCATGGCTTTTGCCATTACCAGGGTTGATTGTGTTTTCTTTAAAAACGCGTTAAATTTTGCCTTATCAATAATGCGGTAAAACTTATGCGGGGTAACTTCATAATCGTAATAGTCCTGCCCGGCTACCAACTGCTGGCCATTCAAGCCTTGTGCACTCTTGTTGTTTTTAGCAACCGCATCCAGTTGACTGCTCATCGATATCTTGGACAGATGCTGTAAGTAATATTGCAGATCGGATGAGTTTTTGGCAACATGCGTAATACTCATTTTCATGATGCTGTTTTTCAGATCCATTTTTATGCTCAGGTTGCTGTTGCCGGCCATCGCCAGTTCATCCTTAGTTAATTTGTGTTCAAGGCTATCAGGCAGGGCCGCCAGGAAATTCATGGTAGTATCTTTTACAATATTAAACTGAGGTGATTCTTTGAGTGAATCAGATACTAGGTTTTTAAATACCGATACGGCCTTCCCCATATCAAAACCATACACTACGTTACATGAGCCATCCAGCTTAAAGTCATAGTATTCCACTATATCCACACAGGATGTAAGGCAAAACATAACAAAAAGAAGTGCAGCAACGTATAGTTTCTTCATTAAACCAAACTTAATGAATTAAGGCGAAAGGAAAAAGGTTTATAATTTATTAAGCAAAACCATCACCCTAATATCACCTTTACCCTTTTATCGTTAACCTTTTAGCCCAAAAGCGTATCTTTGCGCCCTATTATGGCACACCAGGTTCCGGAAGATGGCACATTACTTCCTTTAATGGAAGAGTTTTATACGATACAGGGCGAGGGATATCATACCGGTAAAGCGGCTTATTTTATTCGCCTGGGTGGCTGTGATGTAGGCTGCCATTGGTGCGATGTTAAGGAGAGTTGGGATGCCGAGCTTCATCCCCTTACCGCTGCTGATAAGATTGTGGAGAATGCCATACTTTACCCGGGCAAAGCCGTAGTGGTAACCGGCGGCGAGCCGCTCATTTATAATTTAGATTACCTGACCACGCAATTACAGCAAAAAGGCATTAAAACATTTATAGAAACATCAGGAGTTTATCCTCTTTCGGGGCATTGGGACTGGATATGCTTATCGCCCAAAAAGTTTAAAGCACCGATGACTCATGTGGCCGAAAAAGCAAATGAGCTTAAAGTGATCATCTTTAACAAATCTGATTTCCTATTTGCCGAACAGCATGCCGAACTGGTATCGACCAACTGCAAACTGTATTTGCAGCCCGAATGGTCGCGATCAAAAGAAATGACCCCGTTAATAGTTGAGTATGTAATGAACAATCCAAAATGGGAAATATCATTACAAACCCACAAATACTTGAATATTCCTTAATTATTGTAACTTAGGAATATAAACTATTGTATCCGGCGGGATGAGAAGTATACTTTCTATTTTTCTATTAACATTATTGTCTGTTTTTGCGTTTGCCCAACAATCGCCATATAGTACCAGCAATAAGGAGGCTATAAAAAATTATGCTTTAGCCAATCAAAGTATCGACGAACATCAATTTGCCGAAGCGGCCCAACTATTGGTAAAAGCTATAGCTGCTGATGATAAATTTATTGAAGCCCATGCCCAGTTAGGTGATATTATGCACATGCTGAAGAATAACAAATCGTCTATTGATGAATTTAAAAAAGTTATAGCGCTTAATCCTGATTTTAGCCGGGCGGTTTATCTTAAAATAGGTGAAATTGAAATTGGCGAAGCTAAATATACTGACGCGCTTAATCACCTGCAAAAATACTTAACCTTTGTGGGTGTAACTGATCAGAATAAATTTCATGCACAAAAATTAATTAAAGATTGCCTGTTCAGTATTGATGCTTTGCAGCACCCGGTATCATTTAAACCTATTAATATGGGGCCATCTATCAATACTGCAGCCGATGAATATTCGCCGGTTGCTACCGCAGATGATAAGACCATTATTTTTACACGCCAGATAAGCCAGAATGAAGATTTTTACCAGAGCAGCAAAATAAATAACGAATGGCAAACCTCATCCTATTTAAGCGATAAGATCAACACACCGCATTATAACGAGGGCTCAGAATCGGTATCGCAAGATGGAAAGTATTTGTTTTTTACCGGATGTAATCGGCCGGATGGTTTGGGTAGGTGCGATATTTACGTAGCACAAAAAAAGGGCGATGACTGGGGGAAACCGTTTGACCTGAGCCCTCCTGTCAACACTCCCGGCTGGGAATCGCAGCCATCAATCAGTGCCGATGGGCGCACACTGTTTTTTGTAAGTAACCGTAAAGGTGGCTATGGTGGTTATGATATCTGGAAATCAACCCTCACAGAAAAAGGTTGGGGCGAACCCGAAAACCTGGGACCCAATATTAACACTTCTTACAATGAGCAATCGCCGTTTATCCATCCGGATGACAGTACGTTATATTTTTGCTCGAACGGATGGCCGGGTATGGGCAACCAGGATCTGTTTGTAAGCCGTTTGGGTAAAGATGGTAAGTGGCAAAAACCGAAAAATCTGGGCTATCCTATTAATACTAATGGCGATGAAAGCGGATTGAGCCTTACCGCAAATGGAAATTATGCCTTCTTTTCATCCAACAAATTAGAGGGTGGTTATGGTGGCTTTGATATTTACACTTTTGAGTTGCCGCCCGACCTGCGGCCGCGACTGGTAACTTATGTAAAAGGATTTGTGAGCGACGCCAAAACCAAACAGCCATTGGAGGCAGCTGTAGAGATCATAGCACTGGATATTAATAAACCGGTTTACCAGGATTATAGCTCGCCCGAAAAAGGTGATTTTCTGGCCACCTTAGCATCCGGTAAAAATTACGGACTAAATATTTCAAGGTCAGGCTACCTGTTTTATTCCGAAAACTTCTCGCTGGTTGGACATCAGCCAAAAAATCCGTTTAATATCATGGTATATTTGGAGCCTATTGAGATAGGCAACAAAGTGATATTAAAGAACATATTTTTTGATACCAACAAGTACGAATTAGAGCCCGAATCACGATCGGAACTGCAAAAGCTGATCGAGTTTTTAACGCTGAACCCTACCATACATATTGAAGTATCAGGCCATACAGACAACGTGGGCAATGATGAAGTAAATCAAAAACTATCAGAGGGGCGTGCTAAATCGGTATATGATTATTTGGTGAACCACAAGGTTGACCCTGCAAGGCTGGTTTATAAAGGCTATGGTAAAACACAACCTATAGCGCCAAACACCACCGATGACGACCGGGCTAAAAACCGCCGTACCGAGTTTAAGATCATTGCAAAATAATAGCTTAAAGTTTTGCCAGGTTAATTTTAACCTTAAAGTCTTTGTTTGCCGTTACAGCAGTCTCATCATTATCACTCACTAGTTTACCCTTGGGCGCATTTTCTGAAACTCGTACAGCTCTCATATTATTGAGCACGCTACCGGCATCACTCCTGCCGCCTATTGATGACCTTGCATTAGTATATACAACAGGTATTGTTTTTGTTTCACTTCGTATTAAGCCGTTAATATCTATATCAACTACCCACTCATTGCTGATAGGATTAGGTGCGTGAAATAATTCAAGCGGTATGGCTTCTTCATAAGTTAAATAGCCATCATTATAGCCTAAAGCCGCTTGTATACCATAAGCGTTTTTTGTATCTAATTGTTCATTTTTTATATCAGCAAAACCACTTACATCTATCCATCTTGATTTTGTCAGGCTTATTTTAGCTTCTGTTTGTTCGGGAGTTAGGTTTTGATATTGGCTTGGGTCCTCTTTCTCGCGTGCCGGAAATGTTACAGAATTAACAGTCTTCTTTTTTCCTCTGGTATTAACACTTATCGTTATTCCTGAACCTAAAATATTGCTTTGCTTAACCGCATCTTTTGTTTTTACAACTATATAAAGATTGGTTTTATCATTTGTAATAAGATAGTTTACTTTAGCATTATCATTAACATACGGAAGATTATCTCCCCACTCTTTGATATTGCCATCAATGGTGATACCGGCCGGCGCCGGCTTAACATCAATTGTTTGTGCATTGCAAAAATGCATTGCTGAGGCAAAAACAGTTGTGATTAAAAATATACGATTCGCTTTCATAATATAAGGTTTTATGGTTAGGGTATATAGATATACACGAATGTAATAAAAGTTGTTTTATAAAAATAAAACCTGCGACACAAAAATAGCTGCTTAAGCGCTGTATAGCAGCCAATTGACTAAATATTTAAATAGAGAAGGTTAAAATACTTTTGCCAGATTAAACTTACCCCAGAAATCAATTGATGGGGTAACCTGCATCGTTCTGATATCGCTGTTAGGCGAATTATCTATATTCCGTGATGAACCCATTCTATCCCCGTTTGATAAGTTGATGCCATCGCTGGGTATGTTTGAACCTGGCCTGCCACTATTACTGCTACGGCTGGTTGCAGGAGTTTGCACTATTGCGCGGAATACCTGCATTTTTTTCACTAAGCCGTTAATTTTTATATTGTATGACCATTCTTTATCCAATTGGTCGTTAGCATTAAAAAGATTCAGCGGGATTGCTTCTTCATAAACCAGGCTTCCATCTTCATCATAACCTATAGAAATTTTAATGTTTGTCAAATTTGAAAAATTTATTTCCTTATCATCTATACCTTTAAAACCTTCAACTTTTACTTTTCTGAACTTAGACAGCTCTATTTTAGAACGCAACTGCTGTGCATCCATATCAACAAACTCGGTTGGTTCGCCCATACCACTTACCGGAAAAGTTACCGCGTACGAATTTCTTTTACGCCCTTTGGTATCTATACTAAACGTAATACCCGAGCCTAAAATATCGCTTTGCTTTTCGTGATCTTTTGTTTTTACTACCAGGTACAAATTGTTTTTGTCATTGCTGATGGTGTAGCTGATCTTAGCTTTATCATTGGTATAAGCAAGATCGCCCCACTCTTTAATGTTGCCATCCACAGAAACATTGCTTGGCGCAGGTTTTAAATCAGTAGTTTGGGCTTTACAAAAATTAGCAATAAATGCTTGTGCAGTAATTATGCAAACAGAAGCGACAGCTGTAGTAGTTTTCATGGTGACTTTAGGTTAGTAAGTTAGTTAGACAATAATAACAGGTTGTTTCTATTTAAAGAAATAATTAAAATAAAATGTTCACTGCTATAAACAAAAAAGGGGAAACTTAACATTTCCCCTTTTTTGTTTTTAATTGCCTAATTCCGACATAAACTTAATCCGCATCAGTTGTACTTCTTCGCGGGTATAATCGTCGCTGCCTAATTCAACCAGCGCGTCATCAATCGAATCGACCTCGGCAGTTCTAAAATAGTCAAACACTTCTTCCTGCTTATCTTCATCTATCACCTCATCGATGTAATAGTTAAGATTTAGCTTAGTGCCCGAGTTAACTATGGTTTCCACCTCTTTTAAAACCTCTTCATAAGTTAAACCTTTTGAAGCTGCTATGTCGTCCAAATTTAAATGACGGTCAATATTCTGAATAATGAAAACCTTAAGTGCCGATTTATTTGCGGCGCTTTTTATCACCATATCAACCGGGCGGTCAATATCATTGTCCTCAACATATTTTTTTATCAGGTCGATAAACGGAGCGCCAAATTTAACAGCTTTACCTGCACCTACGCCCGATATCTGTTTTAATTCTTCCTGGGTTATGGGATAATGCGTACACATCTCTTCCAAAGATGGGTCCTGAAACAGTACAAATGGCGGTAAGCCTTTTTGCTTAGCCATCTTTTTACGCAGGTCTTTCAACATCTGCAGCAACTCGGTATCTAACGCGCCCCCACCTTGCTTAGGGCCGTCCTCATTATCATCATCGTCGGCAGCTTCAATAACCCGGTTCAATATAAACCGGATGCTGTGCGGATTATCTAAAAACAGGTGCCCTAGCTTGGTTAAGCGCAGTAAACCATATTGATCAATATCTTTTGAAAGATAATTGTTCAGTAAAGCCTGGCGTAATAATGAGTTCCACAGTATTTCGCCATCATTTTTACCGGTACCAAACAGATCAAGTAAATGATGCTCGTAGCTATGTATTTGCGGGCTGTCAACCCCCATTAAAATACTGATGATATGATGATCGTCAAACTTTTCGCCTATTTGTTTGATCAGGCTCAGCGCCTTGTGCAGTTGCTCCTCGGCATCAAAATATTGTTTTGGCACGCAGCAGTTATCGCACATGTTATTACAACCAGCCTCATTAAAGTTCTCGCCGAAGTAATGCAGTAACTGCTTACGGCGGCATACCGATGATTCGGCATAATCAATAACTTCCTTTAATATCTGGGTACCGATCTCGCGTTCAGAAACCGGCTTATCCTTCATGAATTTTTGCAGCTTATCAATATCCTTCTGCGAGTAAAAAGCAACGCAAACCCCCTCGCCACCATCGCGACCGGCGCGGCCGGTTTCCTGGTAATACCCCTCCATGCTTTTTGGCACATCATGGTGGATAACATAGCGCACATCGGGTTTATCAATGCCCATCCCAAAGGCTATAGTTGCAACTATAACATCAACATCCTCCATCAGGAATTTATCCTGTGTTTCGGCACGTACCTTGGGGTCAAGGCCGGCATGATAAGGCAGCGCCTTAACGCCATTTAATGAAAGCGCCTCCGCTACTTCTTCTACCTTTTTACGGCTCAGGCAATATACTATGCCAGATTTGCCCTGGTTTTGCTTAACGTATTTTACAATCTCTTTAATCACATTCCGCTTGGCGCGCACCTCATAAAAAAGGTTGGCCCGGTTAAATGATGATTTGTAGATGGTAGCATTATTCATTTGCAGGTTTTTCTGTATATCCTGCTGTACTTTTGGGGTTGCTGTGGCCGTTAATGCTATAATAGGAATATCATCGCCTATATTACTGATAACCTGGCGTATTTTGCGATATTCAGGCCTGAAGTCATGCCCCCACTCTGATATACAATGTGCCTCATCAACCGCTACAAACGATACCTGGTTTAATCGTAAAAAATCAACATTTTCCTGTTTGGTTAATGATTCGGGCGCAACATAAAGTAATTTAGTTTTTCCGGCCAGTACATCTTCTTTAACCCGGATAATATCTGCTTTAGTAAGGGATGAATTTAAAAAATGTGCAATGCTGTCTGATCCGCCAAAAGCCCTTAGCTGATCTACCTGATTTTTCATTAAGGCAATAAGCGGGGAAATTACAATTGCCGTACCCTCACTCATCAATGCGGGCAATTGGTAGCACATAGATTTACCGCCACCTGTAGGCATAATTACGAAAGTATCATTGCCTGCCAAAATGTTGGTGATAATCGCTTCCTGTTCCCCTTTAAAGTTATCGAACCCGAAAAAGTTCTGTAGGTTATCAAAAAGCGACTTCTTGGTTTCTATCATTATTATACGTGATCTTGATTATTTAAAAGTTTAAAGTAACAAATTTTTATGAATAAACGATAGATTTACTTTTAAATTTTATACTGAAATGATTATTTAACAAAACCATGATGAATCACAGCTAAAAACCATAAAAGAGTGTTGATAACCTTATTTTTATCATAAGGATGATCACCTTTCAAAAACAATTTCATCTATATTTCATTTATAAAATTTATTACATTTTTGCCTTTTAATTATTTAGTACCATTTAATGATTATTTAACGGATAAATACTCACATTTGCCTTGGACATACTTTTTAAATTTCTTTAATCCACATGAATAAAAATAACTATGCCATTATTATGGCGGGCGGCATTGGAAGCCGTTTCTGGCCTATCAGCAGAACATCATATCCAAAGCAATTTATTGATATATTAGGGACAGGTAAAACCCTGATACAAAACACATACGAACGTTTTTTAAAAATTTGCCCGAAGGAAAATATTTATGTAGTAACTAACGAAAACTATACCACCATAGTAAAAGAGCAGCTGCCTGACATGGCCGACCATCAAATACTGACCGAACCGGTAATGCGTAACACGGCTCCCTGTGTGGCCTATGGCAGCTTTAAAATAGAAAGCATTAATCCTGATGCCGCTATTGTGGTGGCGCCGTCTGATCACCTGATATTAGACGAAGCTGCATTTATAAGTACGATCGAGAAATCACTCCAAACTGCTCAAACTCATAACTGCCTGGTAACGCTTGGTATTAAGCCTTCACGGCCGGATACCGGCTATGGTTACATCCAGTACACTGACAATACGATAGATGGTGATTTTCATAAAGTAAAAACCTTTACCGAAAAGCCTTCGCTTGAAATTGCGAAGACCTTTATTCAAAGCGGCGATTTTTTATGGAACGCCGGTATCTTTGTTTGGTCGGCCAAGGCCATTGTAAAGGCTTTTGGCCAGTACTTACCCGAAATGAACGATATTTTTTCGGAGGCACGCCCCTACTATAATACCGATGGTGAGCGGCAATTTGTAAACCAGGCTTACCTGCAATGCACCAATATTTCTATTGATTATGGCATTATGGAGAAAGCTGATAACGTATATGTACTGCCATCAGAATTTGGGTGGTCTGACCTGGGCACCTGGGCATCTATTTATGAACTGGCGGATAAAGATTATGTGGGTAATGCCGTAATACCGGCTGATAAGGTGATCATGTACGATTCATCAAACTGCATGGTAAATGTACCCAATGAAAAACTGGTTATTTTACAAGGATTACATGATTACATCGTAGTTGAATCAAATAACACACTGCTTATTTGCCCGCGCGATCAGGAGCAAAACGTTAAAAAAGTAGTTGCCGATGTGAAACAACAGTTTGGCATGAAGTATATTTGATCTGGAGCTTAAAATTTGCCAAAAGGCATATATTTCCATAAAATGAAAAAAGCTGTTTTGGTAGCATTCTTATTTTTTGTTATTCAAACAGCTTTTTCGCAGGATGCCAGTTATAAATTCCCCTTACCGGCAAAGTGGGGCGAAGAAAAAATATCTTTTCCTATTCAGTTTGCTATCCGTATTCCATACACCGGGGTCGAAGAAATACATTTTGCACCCGGGTGGGCAAATATAAACAGTGATGAATATTGGTCGTACGTGTTTTTATGGTATGTTGAGGGTACGCCAAACATTAACAATAGTGTTTTACAAAGCCAGCTTGTTAAATATTATAATGGCTTATTTAAAAACAATAATAAAATTGAAGTAGGGCATGGTAATATAACCCAATGCAAAATACAACGGGTAAAGACAGAAGCTAACGATAAAGAAACATACGAAGGAAAGATCAATACGCTTAATTTTCAAACACGTAACCCCATTCATTTTTATACCCGCATACACATCCGCAATTATAATGTCACCAGCCACTCGGCTTTGCTTTTTGAGATCTCGCCCAAATCATACGATCACAAAGTATGGAATAAACTGAACCGGGTTACAAATAGTTTCCAGTTTTAATTAGGTTATTCCCTGATTATTTGCAGTTTATAATCAAAATAGTTTTAAATTTATTTTGATTTAAACTTAAAACCTAAAACAATGAATCCTTCATTAATTAACTGGCCCGCAGTTGTGGTTGCGGCATTATCGGCATTTGCAGTAGGCGGTTTGTGGTACAATCCAAAAGTATTTGGCACCGCCTGGATGGTTGATAGCAAACTTACGCAGGAAGAAATGAAAACCGCCAACATGGGTAAAACCTTTGGTTTTACCGCACTTTTTGCCCTTATCTCATCGGCTAATCTGGCTGCATTTTTAGCCACGCCAACAACTACTACATCATGGGGTGCAACAGCTGGTTTTTTAGCCGGGATATGGACATTTGCTGCCATAGCTACTCATAGCTTATTTGAAATGAAAAGTTGGCGGCATATTTTTATTAACGGCTTATACAGTATGGTTTCGCTAACGCTGATGGGTGCTATATTGGGTGCCTGGAGATAGAAAAAGTTGTCATTCTGAGCATAGCGAAGAATCTTGTAAAAGAGACAAGTAAGCGTATAAGATTTTTCGCTACGCTCAGAATGACAGTACTATTTGATTTTTATTAAGCCTGATCTATAAAGACTTAAAGCTTGCTGGATTATACTTTCGATAGTTTCAACAGGCAGATCTTTTTCTGCATCAAACAGCATTATTTTCATTCTTGAACGTTTTTCTATGATCAGATCAGGGTGCTCAATATGCTTGCCTTCAACTATGCCAAAATAAGGCTGATGAAGCGTTTTGTGAACCCACAGATAGCAAAACATTTTACCTTTGTAGCAGAAGAATGGCATACGGTATTTCCATTCGGCGGTGATGTCTTTATCCTGCTTTAATATGATGGATTTTAATGCCAATAAACAATCGTTAACAGATGAATTATGTCTTAAATAAAAGTTATCAAGCTCGTTCATCCCGATATAACTAATCTCTAATTAACTAATCACTAATCTTTGCCTTATTGCCTCATACAAAATCACACCGGTAGCCACCGATACATTGAGCGATTCTATCTCGCCATACATCGGTATCTTGGCCAAATGATCCGCTATGCGGATAATATCGTTACGTACGCCATCTTCTTCTGATCCCATGACAATGGCAGTTGGTGCGGTATAATCAGGTTTATAGATATACTCTTTTGTTTTTTCGGTGCAGCATACCAACTGCAGGCCCGATTCCTGTATAAATTTGATGGTCTGCATAAAATTATCATGACGGCAAACCGGTATTTTGTACAACGCGCCTGCTGATGTTTTTATCGCATCCGGATTGATCTGTGCCGAACCTTTTGCAGGGACTACAATAGCATGAACACCACTGCATTCAGCTGTACGGGCAATGGCGCCCATATTGCGTACATCGGTAATAGAATCAAGCACCAATATTAACGGCACCTCTCCTTTCTCAAATATCTGCGGAATGATATCTTCTATTTTTTGATAAGTTATAGGTGATATAAAAGCAATAACCCCCTGGTGGTTTTTTTGAGTGATGCGGTTCAGTTTTTCAACCGGTACCTGTTGAGCTACGATATGATATTCGTTCAGCAATTCTTTTAGCTCGGCAAGTAA
>DATJJI010000097.1:0-8740 GCA_035492275.1 Mucilaginibacter sp. | reverse complement strand
CGCTATGCTCAGAATGACAAGAAACAAAAAAGGCGAACCATTTGGTTCGCCTTTTCTTTTTTTTAACAGTTTAAGATTTGACAACTTTTAAAAAGTTATCAAATCTATTTTTACACCGTCAGTTTCTTATACTTGATCCTTTTCGGGCCAACATCACCTAAGCGTTTTTTGCGGTTTTCTTCGTAGTCGGAGTAATTGCCTTCGAAGAAATATACCTGTGAGTTACCCTCAAACGCCAGTATGTGCGTGCAGATACGGTCAAGGAACCAACGGTCGTGGCTGATGATCACGGCGCAGCCGCCAAAGTTTTCGAGGGCTTCTTCTAAAGCACGCAGCGTATTTACGTCGATATCATTGGTGGGCTCATCCAGTAGCAGTACGTTGCTTCCTTTTTTCAGGGTGATGGATAAGTGTACGCGATTACGTTCACCGCCTGATAGTACACCCACTTTTTTCTGCTGATCGGCACCGTTAAAGTTAAAGCGCGATACATAGGCGCGCGAGTTTAACGGGCGGTTACCCACCATAATGGTTTCCAACCCGCCGGTCACGTTTTCCCAAACAGATTTGTTGGGGTCAAGGTCATCGTGCATCTGGTCAACATAACCCAATGCCACGGTTTCGCCTACACGGAAGGTGCCCGCATCTGGTGTATCCTGCCCGGTAATTAAACGGAACAGTGTAGTTTTACCCGCGCCGTTCGGCCCTATGATGCCCACAATGCCCGCAGGTGGCAGCGAGAAACTCAGGTTATCAAATAACAATTTATCGTCGTAGCTTTTGCTTACGCCGTTGGCCTCGATCACCACGTTACCTAAACGCGGGCCGGGCGGAATAAACAGCTCCAGTTTTTCTTCGCGTTCCTTAGTTTCTTCGGAAGCCAGTTTTTCGTAGTTGGATAAACGCGCTTTCGATTTGGTGTGACGGCCTTTCGGGCCCATGCGCACCCACTCCAGCTCACGCTCTAAAGCTTTTTGGCGCTTGCCTTCAGTTTTATCTTCCTGGGCTAAACGTTTGGCTTTTTGGTCGAGCCATGACGAATAATTTCCTTTCCATGGAATGCCCTCGCCACGATCAAGCTCCAGGATCCAGCCGGCAACATTGTCCAGGAAATAACGGTCGTGCGTTACGGCTATAACGGTGCCTTTATATTGTTTTAAATGTTGCTCTAACCAGTCTATCGACTCCGCATCCAGGTGGTTTGTAGGCTCATCCAGCAATAAAACATCGGGTTCTTTCAGCAACAAACGGCACAAAGCCACCCGGCGACGCTCACCACCTGATAGTACCGAAATTTTGGTATCCGGCTCGGGGCAACGCAATGCATCCATGGCACGCTCCAGTTTGGTATCCAGTTCCCAGGCGTTTACCGCGTCAATTTTATCCTGCAGCTCGCCCTGGCGCGCCATCAGTTTATCCATTTTATCGGCATTCTCGTAATACTCAGGCAGGCCAAATTTTTCGTTGATCTCTTCGTATTCCTGTAGCAGGGCGGTGGTTTCGGATACACCTTCTTCCACTATTTCGCGCACGGTTTTGTTAGGGTCGAGCTCGGGCTCCTGGCTCAGGTACCCTACGGTATAACCTGGCGAAAATACCACCTCACCAATATTGGTTTTATCAATACCCGCGATAATTTTTAGCAGGGACGATTTACCCGAGCCGTTTAAACCGATAACGCCAATTTTGGCGCCATAAAAAAACGACAGGTAAATATTTTTTAATACTGTTTTTTGCGGGGGATAAACCTTACTTACCCCGGCCATTGAAAATATGATCTTTTCGTCTGCCACGTGTGTAATTATTGAATGAGCGAATTAATGATTGAGTGAATTTTTATAGGTGTGCAAATATAAGAAGAGTTGGCAGTTTTTGGTGGGCAGTTTGTAGTGAATATTTACCGTCATTTCGAACGAGGAACGAGTGTGGCAATCTCTACACGCCAGGCGACCATTTTGCATTTATAACCTATCGCGCAGAGATTGCCACGCTATCGCTCGCAATGACGCTCGCAAAACCGGTTGCTGTTCGAAGTCACAGACTTCGACAGCGGGAAATTACTGCCCACTGTAAACCGCCCACTGCAAACTGAAACATAATGTCATTCCGTCACCTAACCTGACTAAACTGCCTGTTTTTTCCACAATAGTGGAATTTAGTGCCGATAGCGCTAAACTATTGCCCTTTCAACATATCAAACAGGGAGTTAGCAGCGTTATCAATGTAAAATATTTAAAGTTTTGATCAAAATTTGACAATATAGCCATTGCATAAAGTTTAAATTTGATAGATTGCGTATCATAATAGTGTCTGTTTCTGGGGAGCGCTAAATATTGGCAGCAATATTGTTGATAAGTTAAAAAACAAAGCGTTCTAACTGACCAACTATTTTATAATTTAGAACGTATTAACAGTAAGGATATATATGGAAGCAAAATTTTCGCCACGGGTTAAAGATGTGATACAATATAGCAGGGAAGAGGCATTGCGCCTTGGGCATGATTATATAGGTACAGAACACCTTTTGCTTGGGCTCATTCGTGATGGCGACGGGGTTGCTATTAAGCTGTTAAGGGAACTTGCAGTTGATACAGCAAAATTACGCCGCTCTGTAGAAGACGCTGTAAAAGGAACAATAGGAACTAATGTACATATTGGCAGCATACCGTTAACCAAACAAGCCGAAAAAGTATTGAAGATAACTTACCTGGAAGCTAAAATATTTAAAAGCGATGTGATAGGTACCGAGCATTTATTGCTGTCTATTTTACGCGATGAGGATAATATAGCATCACAGATACTGATGCAGTTTAACGTGAACTACGAAATTTTTAAAGGCGAGGTAGAATCGCACAAAAATAATGTGACCGACGAGATGCCTGGTTCATCAACCGGCGGTGATGACGACTTTAAAGAAGAAGAAGCATTTAATCAGCCTAAAAAAGTATCAGACATTAAATCAAAAACTCCGGTGCTTGACAATTTTGGCCGCGACTTAACCCGCGCTGCCGAGGATGGTAAGCTTGACCCGATTGTTGGCCGTGAGAAAGAAATTGAACGTGTATCGCAGATCTTGTCACGCCGTAAAAAGAACAACCCGATATTGATTGGTGAGCCGGGTGTAGGTAAATCGGCCATTGCCGAAGGGCTTGCATTGCGTATCGTTCAGCGTAAAGTATCGCGCGTGTTGTTTAACAAACGTGTGGTTACGCTTGATCTGGCTTCGTTAGTGGCAGGTACCAAATACCGTGGCCAGTTTGAAGAAAGAATGAAAGCCGTGATGAACGAGCTGGAAAAATCGCCGGATGTGATCTTATTCATTGATGAGATACATACCATAGTAGGTGCAGGCGGCGCGTCAGGATCATTAGACGCATCGAACATGTTTAAACCTGCTTTGGCAAGGGGCGAGATACAATGCATTGGTGCTACAACGCTGGATGAATATCGTCAGTATATTGAAAAAGATGGCGCTTTGGATCGTCGTTTTCAAAAGGTAATGGTTGAACCGGCTACACCCGAGGAAACCGTTGAAATACTGACCCGTATAAAAGATAAATACGAAGAGCACCACGGTGTAACTTATACGCCAGAAGCTATTGAGGCCTGCGTTACCTTGACCACAAGGTATATTACCGACAGGTTTTTGCCGGATAAAGCCATTGATGCTTTGGACGAATCAGGTTCACGGGTGCATTTGACCAATATTCATGTTCCGCAGGATATACTGGATATTGAGCAAAAAATAGAGCAGATAAAACTGGAGAAAAATAAAGTAGTACGCAGCCAGAAATATGAGGAAGCGGCTAAATTGCGCGACACCGAGAAACATTTGCTGGAAGAACTTGACCAGGCTAAAGCAGTTTGGGAAGCCGAAACAAAATCAAAACGTTACACCGTAACCGAAGATAATGTTGCCGAAGTAGTGTCAATGATGACCGGTATACCGGTTCAGAAAGTTGGCCAGGCCGACAGCCAGAAATTGCTGCACATGTCTGAAAAGATAGGTGAGAAAATCATCGGGCAGGACGACGCGGTTAAGAAACTGACCCGCGCCATACAACGCACCCGTGCCGGATTGAAAGACCCTAAAAAACCTATCGGCTCATTTATATTCCTGGGCCCAACAGGCGTAGGTAAAACCGAGCTGGCTAAAGAGCTTGCACGCTTTATGTTTGATACCGAAGACGCGCTGATACAAATTGATATGAGCGAATACATGGAGAAATTTGCCACTACCCGCCTTATCGGAGCGCCTCCGGGATACGTAGGCTACGAAGAAGGCGGACAGCTGACCGAAAAAGTACGCCGCAAACCATACGCGGTTGTATTACTGGATGAAATCGAAAAAGCTCACCCTGATGTATTCAACATCCTGTTACAGGTATTGGATGAAGGGCAGTTAACCGATTCATTGGGCCGCAAGGTTGATTTCAGGAACGCGATCATCATCATGACCTCGAACATTGGCGCACGCCAGTTGAAAGATTTTGGTCAGGGTGTAGGCTTTAGCACCAACGCTAAAACTACTCAGGCCGATTCACATTCAAGGGGTGTAATTGAGAACGCTTTAAAACGCGCTTTCGCTCCCGAGTTTTTGAACCGTGTTGATGATGTAATTGTGTTTAACTCGTTAGGTGAAGAAGAAATATTCAAGATCATTGATATTGAGTTGGCCGCATTGTTTGGCAGGGTAAATACCTTAGGTTACAAAATTGAGTTAACCGATACTGCCAAAAAATTCATCGCCGAAAAAGGATATGATTCGCAATTTGGTGCGCGCCCGTTAAAACGTGCCATCCAGAAATACCTGGAAGACCCAATTGCCGAAGAAATATTGAAAGGCGAGCTGAACGAAGGCGATATTATGTTGGTTGATTATGATAAAGAAGCCGAAGAGA
This sequence comes from Mucilaginibacter sp., assembly GCA_035492275.1. GTDB lineage: Bacteria > Bacteroidota > Bacteroidia > Sphingobacteriales > Sphingobacteriaceae > Mucilaginibacter. The sequence goes on along the minus strand of DATJJI010000097.1, from coordinate 3,839 downwards.
TAAAAATATCTGCTAAAAAGTCTTCCGGTAAAAAACCAAAACAGGAAGAGCAGAATTAAGCTCGAAATATAAAAAAGAAAAAGCCCCGGATTTCCGGGGCTTTTTCTTTATAGGTGTGTGGGATGTCATGCTGAGCTCCGTCGAAGCAGGTGTGTAATGGCCCTCCCGCGTGCTTCGACAGGCTCAGCATGACATCCTGTTTTTCTTTTTGTTTTTTTAAAAAATACAAACTAAACGTTAAACCTTTTCGTTTTAAATACATCTTACTATTGTATAAATAACATTACTATGAAAAAATACTTATCAATCGCATGTCTCGTCGTTATGGTCGCGGCATTTACTTCTTGTAAAAAAACGTACATTTCACAAACGCCAAATCAAACTTACTTTGTTACTGTAAAGGCAAGCAGCTGGACACAAACTGCTGATGGTAAATCAGATTCTGTTTCTATCAAAGCACCTGCAATAGATAACTTTTTTAATGATAATGGCGCTACACTGGTTTATTTCTCGTTTTTTAAAGGAGTGTATGAACAAATTCCTGAGGTATACAACAATGTATCTTACAGCTATTTCCACTACCCTGGGAACCTGGTATTGTACTCGCAACCAGCTACAGGCGGTACGCCGGTTAAACCAACCGATGATATCGTTGTTAAGCTGGTGCTGATACCATCAGAATAAAAAGGAAAAGAAATTATTTAAGGCCAACCGAAAGGTTGGCCTTTTTTGTTGGCATATCTATTAATTTCCTTGTCATTTCGAACGAGGTACGAGCGAGAAATCTTCGACTTCATGCTTGACGAGCAAAGCGTATAAGATTTCTCCCGCTGGTCGAAATGACAAAAGTAATATAGAAATTACCCCAATGCCTTAATATTCTTATTGATCCTATTCTTCTCCACTTTACTTTTAGTGAGCTTTAATGCGGTTTGCATGTGCTGCCGGGCCATTTCGTTGTCGATATCGGTATACAGGTATCCTAATAACGAATGGTATAAATGGCTGCCGGTTAACTGCGTCAGCTTTTCGGCTTCTATAATGGCAATTTCTTTGCCGTTGGCTTTGGCCAGCGCGTAGGTGCGGTTTAGCGCGGCCATAGGCGAGTACTCGAGTATCAGTATTTTATTATATAGCTGCAAAATGTTCTCCCACTTTTTGGGGCTGTCAGTTTTTATGGTGTGCCAGTAGGCGATGGCAGCTTCCAGGTGATAGCGGGTCAGTTGCTCGCCCCGCGATGCACGGATCAGGTAATTGGTGCCCTTTGATATCAGCTCATCGTTCCATAAGTTGCTGTCCTGCTCATCATAAATAATGATCTCGCCGTTTTTGTCAATGCGTGCCTCAAAGCGTGAAGCATGGTAGCACATCAGCGAAAATAGTGCATTTACCGCGGGCAGGTCGGTTGGTTTATTTTCAATGAGCAAATAGGTCAGACGCATGGCTTCGAGGCAAAGATCCTTGCGCAAGGTGGTGTTGCCACTGTTTGAATAATAGCCTTCGTTAAATAAAAGATATAGGGTAAGGAGTACGGTTTCCAGCCGGTTATTGATCTCCGCGATATTCGGGAACTCAATTTTTACATGGTGCTCCCGGAGTTTTTCCTTCGCCCTGAATAAGCGCTTGTTAATGGTTTCTTTGTTGGATAAAAAGGCGTCGGCAATTTCATCAATGCTGAAACCGCAAAGTATGCGCAGGGCCAAACCTATCTGCGCTTCGGTTGCGATGATGGGCTGGCAGATAGCAAACATCATTTGCAGCTGACTATCATTAATGTTTTTTTCGGAAAGATCTATTTCAATTTCCTCGTGCTGCGCGGTTTCGGCTTTTATATTGAGGGCAACCTTTTGGGTAAAGATGGTGTGATGCTTTAAATAATCTTTAGCCTTATTTTTTGCTACAGCATACAGCCAGGCGGCGGGGTTATCGGGTACTTGTTTTTGTGCCCATGTTTCGGTAGCCAGCAAAAAAGTATCGGCTACAATATCTTCGGCAATTTGTATATGTTCAAACCCAAACAGCCGTGCCAGTACAGCGGTAAGCTTGCGCGATTCGGTACGGAATAAATGGGTTATAAGCTGGTCTTGCTGCATAAAAAAATGAAAGCCCCCTGTAAGCAGGGGGCTTAATAATTACATAGGTACAATTTCGCGTACCTCAACACTGCCGCCAACGGCTAATATGGGGCAGCCTTTTGATAATTCGGTGGCTTCGGCCAATGAAGCGGCGCGGATGACAGTGTAACCGCCTATCGACTCCTTAATTTCAACATAAGGTCCATTGGTGATCACGTTGCCAGGTTTTACTACACTGCCGTCATTGTTTAAGCGGTTACCCCTGTCAACCAGTTTGTTTTGCGCGGCAAGGCCGCCCATCCAGTCTTGCCAAGGTTTTGAAACTTCCTGTAATTGTTCGGGAGTTAATTGGGCGTCGTGGCTTGCATCGCGCCTAAAGATCAATAAGAAATCGTTCATGATGGTTGAGTTTTAATGGTTAAAAAACTAATGACGACCGGTACCGGCAAAATTGGACAAAACAATTCAAATAAAATAATGACCTCACCCTGCCCTCTCCAAAGGAGAGGGTTCTGAATAAGTTTGAAATTTTAAGCCCTCCCTTCCGGGGAGGGTTGGGTGGGGCTTACATAATTCTTCAATCCTGTACCGGTAATATAGGTCCAGCCTTTGGCAAAGCTTTCTCTGGCAAATGATGGATTATTTTGAGGGAATGTTTCAAGGCCGCTGTGCGTTAGCTTTAAGCGGGTTTTACCACCTTCGTCAAAAAGCTCAAAAGTAACCAGCGAATTGCCGGGGAATTCTTCATACTGCCAGGTGTGCGTTAATTTTTTACCGGGAATCACTTCCCTGATCACGCACCGGTGCCAAAAAGTTACCCCCTTATCCGTTCCCGAAAAGCGGAAGGTAAATCCCACCTCAGGTTTAAAATCATCTACATCAAAATACCACTCGCGCATTTTTTTAACATCGGTAAGTGCGCTCCATACGCTTTCAACAGGCGCGTTATAGATTTGTTCAATTACAAAAGGTTCTGTGTTCATGATCGTGCTATTTAGTTTGTTATCTTTTTTTGTTTTGCTGTTGCTCTTTTTCCAGAAATGCGCCCAGGGCATCCAGTTTTTCTGTCCAGAACTGTCTGTATTTCTCTGTCCAGTCGGCCACCTGTTTCAGTTTTTGTAGTTCGGCATGGCAGTGTCTTTCGCGGCCTTGTTGGGTAATGGTAACCAGGCCGCATTCCGTCAGTATTTTCATATGTTTTGATATGGCTGGCCGGCTGATATTAAACTGGTCGGCTACATTGTTCAGATTTAGTGATTGTTGCGCCAGCATCCCTATAATTTCGCGGCGGGTGGGGTCGGCAATAGCCTGGAATACATCTCGTCTCATCATTTGATTTGTAAATAAGTAACCGGTTGGTTACAAATATATAAGTAACCTCTCGGTTACGCAAATTTTACAGCAAAAAAATAGCGAGGGATTACAGGCCATCGCTATTAGTAAAAACTTATTAAGGTTAATTTAAAAGCCTGTCAATTTTATTGATCGTCATCGGGTCGCTTGGGCGGCCGCTATCGTCGCTTTCTGTTATATCCCCATTTTTGTTGAGGATCATGTAATGGGGTATGCCATTTATATTTAAGCCCGCCCTCATGCTTCTGCTTTGATTAAGATCGCAAAAATATTGATTACCTGTAAGGCCAAAATCGGCTATGTTTTTCTTCCAAACATCTTTTGGCGAATCAAGGCAGACAAAAGCGAATGCAATATTTTTGCGTTTGTATTTTTCAATTAATTTTTTTGAATAGGGTAATTCTCTCTTGC
>DATJJI010000096.1:0-36156 GCA_035492275.1 Mucilaginibacter sp. | reverse complement strand
AATACCGGTGCTCGCTACACCATTAACTGTATTGGTTAAGTTGCCTATAAAGCCAATTTGCTGATTGCCATTAAGTCGCTGGGCAAATAAACGCTCATCGTAACGATCGTCATTACCACCACTTGCGGTAATACGGGCAATATTACCAACAGACCTATCAGCGCGGGTGGTAATGTTCAATACTTTGGTCGGGTCGCCGTCTTTAATGCCGGTACGGCCCGCCTGGTCACCATAATCATCAACCACCTGTATTTTGTCGACAATATCAGCCGGCAGGTTTTGTATGGCCTGGGCAACGTTGCCGCCTGCAAAATCTTTACCGTTAACCCGTGCTTTGGTTACCTGTTGCCCCTGGTGGGTTAGGGTACCATCGGTACCAACTTCCATGCCTTCCATTTTTTTCAGCAGTTCATCAACGCTTGAGTTTTCGCGCACCTTATAATCGCTCGCGCGGTATTCAACCGTATCTGTTTTGTAGGTTATGCTGGGGGTGCCGTTAATAACAACGGTGTTTAACTCGTTTGCTTTGGTTTTAAGCACAACCGGGTCAAGGGTTATACGTTTGGCAACATCATTATTCAGGTATTTTTTTACAGCTGGAGCGTAGCCAATACTTTCAATGCTTACTACAAAAGTCGCTTCTTTTACACCTTTAAAAATGAATATACCATCTTCATTAGTGGCGGTGCGTATCGTGTCTGATTTTGATTTCAAGGTCACTAATGCTCCAATTACGGTTTGCCCTGTTTCGTCTTTAACAATACCGCTTACATCGCGCGATGCCAGTGGCGGGGGTGTACCGCCGGTGGCCTGGGCAAATAGCTGCCCTGACAACATGATCAGGACAGCCAGGATAAATAGTTTTTTCATAGTGTGAGTTATTATAAATTATAGGGGTCGTATCTTATTTCTTTGCTAAAGTGTATTTACCCCAAAAATCGCTGGGGCTTGTTAATTCCTGGAATGTTGACATGCCATTGCCTCCGGGACCGCCACCACCGCGGGGGCCGCCCATCACTACCACATCACGTACAGGGCCACCAACGGGGCCGCCGGGACCGCCAGGACCGCCGCCATCATCCATGCGCATGTTTATTTGTAAGCCATTAACCTTTACGTTATAGGCTATTTCTTTTGCAGCATCCACTGTCAGCCCAAAGTATTTAAGCGGAATGGCTAACTCGTAAGTAAAGTTGCCGAGTTTGTTATAGCCTATGGCTGCTTTAATGCCGTATTCGTTATAAATAGAGATCAGCGAGTCGGCAATATCTTTAAAGCCGGATATCTTGATCTCTTTACTGGCTGCTATAACGCGGTCATGTGCCGCTTTTATCATAGCCGAATCAGGTCCGTTTGGAGACATTGGTCCGCCCGGACCCGGGCCTCCAAACGCCATCACACGCACGCCACCTGCACCGCCGCCCGGGCCGCCTTGCGGGCGCTGCATTTTAGGCCGTTCAACAATTGGGTAGGTAAGGGTGTAAGCGTCCTTTTCTTTTTTCTTTCCGTCGGTATTTATGGTAATCGTTATGCCGCCTGCTGTTATTTTGTTGTTGTTAAGCGCATCGGTTGATTTGAAGGCCAGATAAATATTTTTATCATCATTAGCCATGGTATAATACAATTTGGTGGCCCGGTTATAAGCCTGGAAAGTATCGTTCCACTCGGTTAAGGCGCCGTCAATTTTTATGGGTGATGGGGCTCTTAAACTAACATCCTGCACATCTTTTAATTTTTGTGCCGATACGCTTAATGCAGCCATCAGAAATAAACTTGTTAAGGGGGTAAGTCGTTTCATTTTCATCATTAATTAGGTTAAGGTTAATATGTTATGTATTATATTACCTGTACAATATTAATAACAGGTAACGGGTGTAAAAAATAAAGTATACCATTAAGGCTATTGTTGCGACAACATTGCCCATTGCATCGACAAGGATTTACAACTTAACTAATAAATTAGTAATTAAAGAGAAAGCGAAATGCTGAGGTCGATAGTGAACGAATTATTGTTATTGATAATGTTCAGCTCATGTTTATCGGGGTATAAAATAGCCAACCTTCTTTTCACATTGCTTATGCCAATGCCCGAGCTTTCGTCTTTTGATACATCAAGCTCGCTTACGCCGTTCATCACCATAAAACGCATTAAACGGGTATCATCATCAATGGTAAGCGATATATCAATTACAGGGTCGTCAACCATGCCGGTGCCATGTTTAAAGGCATTTTCAACAAAAGGTATCAGCAGCATTGGCTCAATGGTATAGTTATCAGTATCGCCTTTTATGTCGATGTTCACCTTTACATTACTGCCAAAGCGTAGCATTTGCAGGTTAATATAATTTTTGATATAACTTATCTCTTTGCTTAAAATAACCCGGTGGTCGTCGCTTTCATACAACATATACCGCATTAGCTGCGACAGGTTTACAATAGCAGGCTCCAGCTCGTCCGATTTTTTCCGCGCAAGCGATACCAGGTTATTCAGAATATTGAACATAAAATGCGGGCTTATCTGCGAACGCAAAAAGTTAAGCTCTGATTTTAAGTGCACAGTTTCGCGCTCTTTTAACAGTTGCTGGCGCGAACGGTTATCTAATATCACCCGATAACAAAAACTGCATAAAATAGCTACAATGGGCGACAGGTAAGGAATAAAATTAGGTGGGCCGCCGCCCCAGCCAAACCGTCTGATGCGCATATCCATATTAAGGTTACGCGGCCCGCCATGATCGGGGCCACCGTGTCCCGGCGTAGCATGCCCACCCGGCCCAATCTGCCCGCGAAACAGAATCATCCGGTCGCGGTGCGGCTCCAGGTGTAACAGGAACCAGCTAAGCCAATATAATCCTAATAAAATAATAAGCGCAACAATATACCACGCTATGTTTTTATTGATAATGGGGTATACTATATACGTATGCAGATAAAAAAGGCACAGCAATAAAAAGTTTGAGATGATAATATTGATTAAAAACCTGTGATGTACCTCTTCAGGAATATTATTATAGGTGCTTGGCAACAAGGGCAGCACTAACAGTAAAAACCATATCACAAATGGCATGGCATACTGGAACCAACGATTACTGATCAATTTATTCATGATACAAATAAAATCAGAAAAAATTACTTTGTAACATTTATGAGATAAAAGCCGATATTGATGCGACGAAAGCATCTATTAAGACTGGCAGATAAGTTGTTTTTTATTTACACGGGTTAAAGGAGGCTCCGATGGAGCCTTATAATAATAAACCAGTTCTATAAACAGGCGATCCCTCCGGGGTCATTATTATAACTTACAAATAGCTCTGGAGGAGTGCTTGTTTATAGAAAATAGATGAAAAGCTATCGAGCTCCGGAGGAGCAACCTGTTTATAGAAAATCAAATAAAGAGATTGGCTCCTAAGGAGCCTCTAAAAACCGTTTTATTAAAAATAACTTAGTATTATTGTAACGAACCCTTTTTATGAACTGTATAATTATTGATGACGAGCCGTTGGCCCTTGAGCTGCTTGAGGATAATATCCGCATGGTAGACAACCTTGAACTGGTGGCAAGCTGCCGGTCGGCGGCGCAGGCTATGCAGGCGCTACAGGAATATGCGGTCGACCTGATATTTTGCGATATACAGATGCCCGGCATAAACGGCCTGCAGTTTGTAAAGAGCCTGGCGCAAAAACCCCTCATCATTTTTGTAACTGCATACGAAGAGTTCGCGCTGGATGGCTTTGAGCTGGATGTGGTTGATTATCTGCTAAAACCTGTTGCCCTTGAGCGCTTTTTAAAAGCCTGCAATAAAGCTGCCACCCTGCTTGAACAAGCTAAACGACCGGCAGTTAGCGACACCGAAAAACGAAAGAAATACATTTTTTTATACGCTGATTACAACCTGATCAAGGTAAACCATGATGATATTACCTACATTGAAGGATTGAAGGATTATGTAAAAATATACCTCGCTAATGCGCCAAAGGCTATTATTTCGCGGGTAACCATTAAATCGTTAGAGAGCCAGCTACCGGCGGATGAGTTTTTCAGAGTACATAAATCATATATTGTAAACCTGGAGCATGTACATTCTATCCGTAAGGGACGGATCAAGATAGCAGATGTGGAGATACCATTCAGCGATAGTTATAAGGATGTAATTACCCGGATGACGGGCAAGCTTACCTGATCAGGCAGCTAATTGAAAAGCAACTTTTGATAGTAATAAACTTACATCAAAGGGCTTGTGAAGCACATCATTTGGTGCCCCTTTTTGATACATTGATTCTTCCAAATGGTCTTCGCCCGAGCAAATAATAACCGGCAGGTTTCGTGTTTCTTTATGTTGTTTAATGGCCCTGCATATATCGCGCCCATCCATGCCCGGCAGCATCATATCCAAAATCACCAGATCCGGGTGGTCTGTTTTAATATGACTGAATACTTCGTCGCCGGTGTATAGTGACACCACCTCATACCCTTTGTTATGCAGGATATAAGTCATGATCTCAACCATAAACTCATTGTCATCAACTATCAGTATTTTCTTAGGCATGACATTGGTATTGAATGGTTTATAAATTACAAAGCCCATGCCGCTTTATACCGGAACGCAAAAACGTTACAAAAAATTGCGATACAGCTACAAAACTGTATCGCAATTAATCATTTATACGTGTATAAACAATTCTTCTTTGGGCCTGCGCACTTTAATGACTTTGCTAAATGCGTCATCCTCAGCACGAAAACCTACAGGAGCGATCACAGAAGTAGTCAGTCCTAACGCTTTCAGACCTAATATTTCATCAAACTTACCAGCCTGGAAACCTTCCATTGGGCAGGCATCGATACCCATATCGGCTGCCGCGCTTACCAGTACGCCTAAAGCTATATAAGCCTGTTTGTGGTTCCATATAATTTTTTGATCCTCGGTCATGCTGTTAACGCTGTTTTTGATGTTCTTCTCAAAAAGCTCCAGGTTAACGCGGTCAATACCACGGGTAGTGGCTATCTGGTCAATGTAATGGGTCACATAATTTTCGTCCAGGTTGGTTTCGGCAGCAAATATGATCACCTGCGATGCGTCGGTAAGCTGCGCCTGGCCGTGCGCTGCTTCACGCAATTGGGCTCTTATTTCAGGGTCTTCAATAACCAATACCTTATAAGGTTCTAATCCGGCTGATGAAGGTGCAAGCTGCACAGCATCCAATAAGGTATTTAATTGATCGGTGCTTAATTTTTTAGCGGGATCAAATTTTTTAGTGGCGTAGCGCCAGTTCAGTTTATCTAATAATGACATGATGTTTAACAATTTAATTTGATTACAAAATTAAATGTTTAAACATCTATTATTGTCGGGGTGGCGTAATTATAGCTGGCCCTGGTCCTTTAAGGCCTTGCGTCGCGCTTTTTCATCGGCTTTTATTTGCCTTTTTTCCTGGCGGATCTGTTTTTTGGTTTTACCCGCAGTATCAATTGACAATAGTCGTTGCTGTTCTTCTTCTTTTAGTTTTTGCTCTGTTTTTTGAGCCACGGTATCTTTTTTGCCAAATAAACGCTGGAAGAAAGTAGGTTTCTTTTCAGGCTGTGGCTGTGGTTCAATAATTGGAACGATCACATTATCATCATCAACCGGTGCATTCAAGATACGGTTAGCAGCAGCCGAATCAACAGTGGCTACTTTGCGACGCATACCTTCTTTTAACCGTACCGTAAAAAATCCGTACGAACTGCTGTCAACCTGGGTAAAACCTTTGCCGGTCATCATACGGCCAAGCGAATTAAAGTAATTCTCGAGCCCCGGCCTTAATGTGCCATCAGGTAAAAAGGCGTACAGCCCGGCTTTCGGTCGCGGTACTATGCTCGCCAAAAAAATACTTTCACCCAGTGTAAGCTCAGATGGTGCCTTGCCAAAATAATAATTGGACGCTTCGGCAATACCATAAATGCCCGGGCCCCATTCAATAATATTAAAATAAACCTCCAGCATACGGTCTTTGGTCATGATGCTGTTATTCTCAATCAGCCAAACTATCAGTATCTCCTCAACCTTACGTGCCAGTGTTTTTTTGCGGGTAAGGAACGAATTTTTTACCAGCTGCATAGATATGGTACTACCGCCACGCTTAAATTTGTGGTCCTTAAAATCGGTAACTAATGATTGGCGTATAGCCTTTTCTACAAATCCATGATTTTTATAGAACGTAGGGTCCTCGGCAGTCATTACCGCGTTGCGCAGGTAGGGAGATATCTGGTAAAGCGGTGTATAATCAGGATTTTCAGGGCCGATGATGTGTGATGGCATAGGCTTATCCTTCTCATAAGGTGTGTACACAAAAGTGCTGTTTAACTTGCGCAGATCGGTTTTTCCGTATTGAACAATGTGGAAGGCCGCATCCTTATCCATTCTCGAATCGAACTTCAGGCTATCGGGCCTTGAGGCATCCAGGTAAAAGTTAAAGCCGTAATTCAGTTTACCGGCAACCTTTATCCCATCCAGCGACTCGAACATCCCGTTAGGGAACGAATCAAAAATATCCTGCGCGTTCAACCAGCCTGTGTTTATCTTCAGCTCATAAATTTTAACCGGGTTCAACGTGTATTTAATAAACGGATGCGCGCTCATTTTCTTTAAATGAATAACTGATGAGCTATCCAGCGATACATAATTGGTGCCCACAAAAACATTGGCTTCTATTGATCCATCGGGCACCACAATGTCATTAGCGGCAAGTCCGGAATGGTTCAATAACAGGTTGTGCACCGCCCAATAAGCTGCTATTTGTGTTTCACCATCGCTGTGCTTTACGTTAAGCAGTTTAATAGTGAGGTTATCAAAATTCACTTTGGCATGATAGCGCCTGGTGATGTAAGGCAGTTCAACCTTACCGTTATCGGCATATAGCTTTACATTGATCTCTTTATCGCTTGGGTGCATGGTGCCCGCAAAATGCCAGGTAGCCGTATCATTAACTTTTATGGTTGATGTAAGGTCCCCGTCATCTATTTTGGCAATTTTGGTCAGTATTTTAAAGCTCGTACTGTCGTTTGTGTAGGATAACAGGAAATTATTCAGCCCCAGGTTATCAGGAATTTTGTACAGTACCTCGTTAATGAGGTTGTTTGATAGTTCAGACAGGTCGGCTTTATGTGTCGCTGTCGAATCTTTTTTCTTTTTAAACAGGAAGTCGAAGTTTTTAACGCCTTTAATATCTGTTAAGTTTAAATGACCGTTTTGCAGATCGACATTAGCCAGCTTTATTTTACCAAATAATAGGGGCAACAGTTTAATGCGCACATCAAAGTGGCTGATGTTAAGCAGCGTGTCGCGCCCCTCGGGTACTATGGTAATATGATCGCAGGTAATAGTGCTTAGCCCTGTAAAATGTGCCGAACCGATAGTAAGATCAAGATGATATTGGCTTTTTGCTTTAGCCTTAGCTTTAACCAATTCATGCTGTAAAATAGTTTCGCGTTTGGTATAGGCAATGTACCCGCCAATAAGCAGGATAACAAAAAGAACAGCAGCAATAATAACCGCCAGGCGGATGTATTTAGGATCAGGACGACGCATTTTATAATTAAAGGTGTTATTCATTTGCTCAACTATTAACGATAATAATTGAACCGCATTGTTCATTATTACCGGCCCGGGGCTTTTGCCTTAAGCTATTGGCTTTAATATGCCAAAACTAAACTAATTTGTAACGATACAAACGCCGGGACACATAAAATGTTCTGTACGAATAATGCATAAGCTGTTTGATTAAAACAAAAAGCCGCTTATCGCGGCTTTACTATATATATTTTGTCTTTCTATTCCTCTACCATTTCGCTGTTAGGAGCACTCTCTTCAGGTTTTTCCTGTTTAAAATAATGTTTCTGGAATATCAGTATCAATATTACTCCAATGGATATTGAAGCATCGGCCAGGTTAAACACCGGGCGGAAGAAAACAAAATCCTGCCCGCCCCATACTGGTACCCACGCCGGGAAATTACCTGATATCAACGGGAAATAAAACATATCAACCACGCGGCCATGAAACAGCGGCGCGTAATGGTAAAAAATACCATAAAAGGTAGAATCGATAATATTACCCACGGCGCCGGCAAATATCAGCGCCACATTCATGATCAACCCGCGATGATATTTATGTTTAATTAAATAAAACATACCATAACCAATGGCACCCACCGCAATAATGCGGAACAAGGTTAGCGTAAGCTTACCCCAGTCACCGCCCAGTTCCATGCCAAAGGCCATGCCGTTGTTTTCGGTATAATGCAGCATGCCGCGGTCGCCCAGGAACTTAATTTCTTCGCCCTGGTACATGTGCCCGTGAACCCATAGTTTTATGAGCTGATCGGCAATGATGATGAGTATAGCAGTTAAAAAAGGTTTGGTATAAGCAGCCTTCATTTATTGCTTTAATTTAGCTTCCATGGTAAGCGTAGTGTGCGGTACAGCACGTAAACGCTCTTTAGGTATCAGCTTACCGGTTTCGCGGCAAATTCCGTAAGTTTTATTTTCAATACGCACTAAAGCGGCTTCCAACTGCTCAATAAACTTTTTTTGGCGGGCAGCTAACTGGTTAATCTGTTCTTTCTCCAAAGTGGCCGATCCGTCCTCTAATGTTTTATAAGTACCGGCAGTATCATCAGTACCATTAGCGTTTGGCGAGCTTAAAGATGTTGCCAAAGCATTCAGTTCTTCTTTTGCACTACTTAATTTTTCCAGTAACAGCTCCTTAAATTCCTTTAGCTCGATATCGCTGTACCTGGTTTTTTCGTTTTCTACTTTCATTTATATTTTATTAATAACAATTATTATTTCATTCTCATCAATAGTAGTAAGCTCGCCCTCAGTAAGCTGATTATCAAGCGTTACACTATCTGCCAAAATTTCGGCGCAAATATAGGATAAATTATTATTCAGTGCACGGCTAATAAAAGGGTGATCGGTAAGGGTAACATTTATCCTGTCGGTCACTTCAAATCCTTTGGTTTTACGCAGATTCTGTATGCGGTTTATCAACTCACGTGATATACCTTCCTCTTTTAATTCATCGGTTAGGGTAACATCTAAAGCCACGGTTAGTTTTCCCAAATTTGCAACCTGCCATCCGGGAACGTCTTCGGCTATGATCTCTACGTCAGTGGTGAGCAGCGGGTGGTTGGTCGTTTGCAGTTGGATGTTTCCCTCATTCTCTAATCTTTCAATATCCTCCTGTTTCAAATTATTTATCTCTTCGGCCACCGCTTTCATATCCTTGCCCACCTTTGCACCTAACGCTTTAAAGTTTGGTTTTATTTTCTTTTTGATAAAACCAGCCGTGTCGGTTATATACTCAATATCCTTGATGTTGGTTTCCGAAAGGATCAAGTCTTTTACCTGGTCAACCTGGTGTTTAAAGTTTTTATCCAGTATTGGCAGTAGTATCTTGCTTAGCGGCTGGCGTACATTGATGCTCACCTTTTTACGCAACGATAACACCAGCGATGATATATCCTGCGCCATTTGCATGCGCTCTTCCAATTGCTTGTTCACTAAATCAGCATGGTATTCAGGGAAATAAGCCAGGTGTACCGACTCATATTGCTCTTTACCGGTAATGCTGTTTAAATCAGTATACAACCTATCAGCAAAAAATGGTGATATAGGCGACATCAATTTAGCTACCGTAGTTAAACAGGTATACAAAGTTTGGTAAGCTGATAATTTATCGGCCGAGTTATCTGATTTCCAGAAACGGCGGCGGCTTAGCCTTACATACCAGTTACTCAGATGCGCGTCAACAAAATCCTGTATAGCGCGGGCGGCCTTAGTTGGCTCAAAATCGGCATAAAAACCATCCACCTCTTTGCTCAGCGTGTTTAATAACGATATGATCCACTGGTCAATTTCCGGGCGATCAGCTATTGCTATCTCTGCTTCGCTATAGGTAAACTTATCTATATTGGCATACAGCACAAAGAAGCTATAGGTATTATATAATGTACCAAAAAACTTACGGCGCACCTCATCAATACCTTCGGCATTGAATTTCAGGTTATCCCAGGGCGCGGCATTGCTGATCATATACCAGCGTGGCGCATCGGCACCAAACTGTTCAATAGTAGCAAACGGATCAACGCCGTTACCCAGGCGCTTACTCATTTTGTTACCGTTTTTATCCAGCACCAATCCGTTTGATATCACGTTTTTAAAGGCTACACCTTTATTACCAACCTCGTCATTTATTTCTTTGATCTCGTCGCTGGCTTCGCTCAGCATCACCGCTATAGCGTGCAGGGTAAAGAACCAGCCGCGGGTTTGATCAACACCTTCGGCAATGAAATCGGCCGGGTAGGCGTTTTTAAACGCTTCTTTGTTCTCGAACGGGAAATGCCATTGTGCATAAGGCATGGCGCCGCTATCAAACCAAACATCGATCAGGTCGGCTTCCCGGTAATAGTAATAAGCCTCGCTGTTATAATATTTTGAGAAGATAATATTGTCCACATACGGCCGGTGAAGGTCCATAGGAATATTTTCTTTCGCAAAAAACTCTTCAACTGTTGATGAGAATTTTTTCACCAATACATCCCTGTTCGGACAATCATCAATGAAACCCCTTAGCTCCAATGTTCCTTTTTTCAGGCCGGTTTGAAGCTGCTGAATAGCTGCCAAATCCTCTTCTGCATCTTCGTCAGCAGGGATAGAAAGAAACTTCATTATTTCTGCGCCAGTATGCTGAAGAAAATATTCTTTAGCCTCTTCAAAACGAAAATAGATTCCTTCTTTTTTTAATGTTTCAATGCTGCCAATACAGATCTCCGGTACAGGAACATTGGTGGCATCACAACGCCATATAGGCAGCGGCGTACCCCAATACCGTGAACGCGACAGGTTCCAGTCAACCAAATTTTCAAGCCAGTTACCAAAACGACCGGTACCGGTCGATTCAGGTTTCCAGTTGATGGTTTTGTTCAGCTCCACCATTTTATCTTTAACGGCGGTGGATTTAATGAACCAGCTATCCAGCGGATAGTATAATATCGGTTCGTCGCTGCGCCATGAGTGCGGGTAGCTGTGTTCGTATTTCTTAACGTCGAATGCTTTGTTCTCGGTTTTTAATTTGATAGAGATGAGCACGTCGGTAGGTTTAAAGCCTTCAACGGCGCGCTCTTCGGCGCTGTAATATTCTTCTTTAACATAAAAGCCTGCAAAATCGGTAATCTCGTCAACAAACTTACCTTGTTTGTTTACCAGCGGTACATCCTTGCCTGCATCATCCTTCACCATTACGGCAGGTACGCCTGCTTCTTTGGCTACCCTAAAGTCATCGCCACCAAAGGTTGGGGCAATGTGCACTATACCGGTACCGTCCTCTGTAGTCACAAAATCACCGGCAATAACGCGGAAGCCGTTTTGTTGAAGATCAGCATTGGTTACATATGGCAATAATTGCTCGTAGTGTACGCCAACTAAATCAGCACCTTTATAGGTTCCTTTTATCTCCCAGGGGATGATCTTATCGCCAGCCTTATAATCAGCAAAGGAAGCATTCTCACCATCGGCCTTAAATAATTTGCCTACCAGGTCCTGTGCTAAAACAACAGCAATAGGTTCGTAAGTATACGGGTTAAACGTGGCTATTTTTACATAGCTTATCTTTTCGCCAACGGCTAAAGCGCTGTTTGATGGTAAGGTCCACGGTGTAGTGGTCCAAGCCAGGATAAACAGGTCTGTATCTATATTTTCGTATAAAAATGCCGAATCACCATCCTTTTTTACCTTAAACTGCGCGGTGATGGTGGTATCCTTTACCATTTTGTAAGTGCCCGGTTGGTTCAGCTCGTGCGAGCTTAGTCCGGTGCCCGATTTTGGTGAGTAAGGTTGTATCGTATAGCCTTTATATAAAAATCCTTTGCTGTGCAGTTGTTGCAGTATCCACCAAAGGGTTTCAATGTATTCGTTTTTGTAGGTGATGTATGGGTCTTCCAAATCAACCCAGTAGCCCATTTTTTCGGTAAGGTCATTCCATACATCGGTATAGCGCATTACCTCTTTGCGGCAAGCGTCGTTGTAATCTTTTACCGATATTTTTTTGCCGATATCATCTTTGGTAATGCCCAAAGCTTTTTCAACAGCCAGCTCAATAGGCAGGCCGTGTGTATCCCAGCCGCCTTTGCGTTTTACCTGGTAGCCTTTCAGGGTTTTGTAACGGCAAAAAATATCCTTAATGGCGCGGGCCATTACGTGGTGAATACCGGGCATACCATTAGCGCTCGGGGGACCTTCATAAAATGTATATGGGTTATCGGCCGGGCGGCTGCTGATGCTTTTTTCGAAGATGTTGTTCTTCTGCCAAAACTCCAGCACATCTTTGCCTGTTTGCGATAAGTTTAAAGCTTTATATTCCTTGTACATTAATATTACCTCACCTCAAATTTTAGAGGTTGCAAAAGTAGGTAATTTACAGCGAAAAAAGATGCAATTACACAACGAAAATTACACTAACACACATAAAATCAGGAAAAATGATGTTACATTTACCTTATGAAAAATAATTTAATGCGTGCAGCGGTTTTTGTAGTATTAGGAATCGCGTTGTTAATAGTAAGTACATTCACAAAAAATAAAATTACCGAAACCTGGACAAGCTTTGCCTTAGGCGCTTCGCTGCCTATGTTTATCGGCGGAATTATATCTTTCGTAAAATATTATAAGGCCTCGAAAGCAACCACAACGGCCAATAATTAAAAAATTGCCCGGCTGGCACCGCCATCAACCGGTATGGTAGTACCGGTAATATACGATGCTTGTTCGGATGCCAAAAAGGCAACCAGTGCGGCCAGTTCTTCAGGCTCGCCAATTCGTCCTAAGGGGATGTTTTTAGCACGCACTTTTAATGCCTGATCCGGGTCGACATCTTTTGGCAACGTATGTTTTATCCGGTCGGTCAGTATCATGCCCGGCCCAACATTGTTTACCGTGATGTTGTACGGCCCAAATTCATCGGCCATCATTTTTGCCATGCCCACTACGCCCAAACGCATACTGGTTGACAGTACCGAATTAGCCAAAACCGATTTCGTTGAGCCGCTCACAATGTTAATGATGCGCCCGGCTGCTGATCTCTTTAAATAAGGCAAAACCAAGCGGCTCATATGCGCTACGCTTAATAAATTAAGCTCAAATGCTTTTTGCCAGGCATCCATGTCAAAGTTTTCGAATTTGTCGAATGGTGGTCCGCCGGCGTTATTCAGCAAAATATCTATCCTGCCAAAAACAGCGGCAGCCTTTTTAACAAATTCTTCGATCTGTTTCCCGTCAGATACATCAACCGGAATTGCCACTACTTCATTGCCGGTGAGTTTTTTTATTTCGCCGGCTGTTTTGTTAAGCTCGTTTTCATCGCGCGAGCCGATAATAACTTTTGCGCCTTCGGCAGATAAGGTGGTAGCGATAGCCTTGCCCAAGCCCTTGCTGGCCGCTAAAACAATGGCTACTTTATTGGTGAGTTTCAGATCCATGATGTAATGCTAAAAAACAGATTGTCATTTCGACAAGGTACGAGGAGAAATCTTAAATATCAGACAAGTTACTATGCATGGCGTATAAGATTTCTCTGTACATTCGAAATGACAAATACTTAACCCACAATATACTTCATTTGTTTAAAGTAGTAAACACCCTCTTTCCGCCGAAGGCGAAGAGAGGGTCGGCAAACGCAGTATCGCCGGGGTGAGTTATCGCCGTCGCATTTACTCACCCGGTCTTTGCTTCGCTCGACCACTCTCTCTTCCGCAAGCGGTAAAGAGGGCTTTAAAAATAAAGATTTGTCAACTTTTAAAAAGTTGACAAATCTAAACGCAACCTGGAAAATTACCTGGTTAGCATCTTATCACTATTTCCTTAAATTTGATGAATGAAAAAATTCATCCGAGGCTTTGGGTATGCTTTTAACGGCCTGGGCTATGCGGCTAAAACACAATTAAATTTCAGGGTGCATTTGGTTGCCGCTATCGTTGCCGCTTATATGGGTTATGCCTTAAAAATTTCGGCAGATGAGTGGTTATGGACCATCCTGAGCATAGCTTTGGTGCTTATGGCCGAGCTTTTTAATACCGCGCTCGAGTTTTTAACCGATCTGGTATCACCCGAGTACAACAAATTGGCGGGGCACGTTAAAGACGTAAGCGCCGGGGCAGTGGTAATTGCCGCGCTTTTCGCGCTGGTAACCGGAGCGATCATTTTTTTACCAAAGCTGCTTTTGCTGATAAACCATGCTGCATAAAACCCGGGGCATTGTACTTAAAACGACAGACTATGGCGAAAGCAGCGTTATTGTACAGGTGTTTACCGAAAAACTGGGCCTGCAATCGTACATCATCAATGGCGTAAAAAAGCCGAAGGCCAAAATAAGCCGCAATATGCTGCAGCCCCTGCATTTGCTGGATATGGTGGTTTATCATAAAAATGCGGGTAATGTGCAGCGCATTGCCGAGCTGAAAAACGCGCCGGTATTGCAAAGCATCCCTTATGATATTGTGAAAAGCAGCATGGCCATGTTTTTGAACGAGGTGCTGTATAAATCCATCAGGCAGCAATCGGCTGATGAGCATTTGTTTGAATTTGTGTTCAGCGCCATTGAGTGGCTCGATCATCAAACTGCCGGGCTGGCCAATTTTCATTTACTGTTCTTGCTGCAGCTTACCCGCTACCTGGGCTTTTACCCCGATAAGTATAATGCTAATGATGCCGATTATTTCGACCTTAAAAATGGCACGTTCAGTAAATATAAGCCCGATAGCGTTCTTTACCTTTCGCCGCCGCATACCCAAAACTTTAACCGTTTACTGCAATGCAATTTTGAAGGTATTGTAAACCTAAAATTCACTAATGATGAGCGCCGCTACCTGATAGCCAAACTGCTGGACTATTACGCCTTGCATATTGATGGTTTCGGCAATATCCGCTCGCACGAGGTGTTGGAAGAAGTGCTGAGTTAAAGATCGCCTTTTATAGCATGATAAATCGCCAGCGAATGGCCATGACCCAGGTCAAAATCTTTTTTGAGCCAGGCAATTACTTCCCCTGCCTTTATGGTTGGCTTCATTGCTCCATTTTCAAAATAGCCTTGGGCAATGGCTAATTCCTTAAAATCGTCAGGAGTTTTGCCGGTCTTTATTTTGATGTTCTCGAAGTATTTGTCTATAGGTACTTTGTTTGGCATTTTCTTGTTTTATACTTATTAGCTGTTAAACTGTTTGAGGTGATGATTGGCATGCTTGTAAACCATAATGCCCGTATCTTGTTTGGTCATCATCCCGAAAAAAGGATGCATAAAACCATCGTTTGTTGCATGACCATATTCATCCAGTAGTTTAATCCATTTCGCTTTTTCGGCAGCAAAATCAAATTGTCCGGTTATTTTAAAAGCCGGAACCGTAGGCAGGTTCTTTTTCACCGGTTCATCCTTCATCATATCCTTTAGGGCCATTTTACCGAATAACTTACCCATGAATGATTGCCTATACACCGTTTTGCCCAGCGCCATTTCGTCCCATTGGTTGCAATGCTTCAGCATTTGTGCCACATTCATTTTGCCCCACTGTGCCTGGCTGTTTTCAGTCAGATTGTTGATCCTGCCGACCAGCTCATCGCGGGTTTCTTTATCAAATACGGTTTTCATTAATCGTTTTGTTTGAGTGAAAACCAATTGCCGCTATCGTCTTTAAACAAGGCTTCGGTACCGTAAAACTCTTTGGTGGGTGGTTTTTTAAATTCAACACCCTTGCTTCTCATTTCCTCGTAAGTGGCGTAAATATCTTTACATGAAAATATGCCCGGTCCGAATATTCCTTTACTGATCAGTTCTTTCATATTCTTTACTACCTCTGCAGTAAACATTTTACCTTCAGTAACCGGGAATAGCGTGATCTCAAATTCAGGCTGATCCGGCGGGGTAACGGTGAGCCAGCGCGCGTCGGCCGACATGGGCACATCCAGTTTTAACTTACAGCCAAGTTTGTTGGTATAAAAATCTAATGCGCTGTCCTGGTTAAGTACATAAACGCACATGTTTGTCATTTTACTGATCATCGCTTTTTGTTTTTGTTATGATGTAGTAAAGGTGGGTAATGAATTGTTAAGCCGCTATTTCAAAATTGCTATTTTTCGGCCCAGCCGTTTTGGTAAACATAACAACCCGGAACAAAGTTTAACGGCGCTTCCTGTATCTGTATTTTTTGTTGATGTTGTTCTTCCAGGAACGCAGAGGGACTTAACCCCATGTGTCGTTTAAACAAACTGCCGAACGAGCTGGAACTTTCAAAACCCACCGCATAGCAAACTTCGGTAACGGGTTTTTCGTCACGTAATAGTTGTGTGGCTTTTTCAATCCGCACAAAAGTTAAATACTGATGCGGCGTTTTACCATATATTTTTTTGAAAAGACGGATGAAATGGAACTTTGAAAAATAGGCCTCGTCCGAAATATTATTCAAATCAATTTTCTCGGCATAATTGCCGTCAATAAAAAGCTTGGCCTGAACCACCCGCTGGTACATATACATTTTAGGATACGGTTGATGGCTCATATTTACCGCTTATTTATTTTCAGAAAAGAACTTGTTCTGTTTTTCGGCCGAAAACTTAACCTGGTTAAATAATTTGGATTGCCCTTTGGCAATGGTTGGTGTTTGCCAGTTTGCCCCGGTAACCATTTTAGCAATAAACAGCATTTGCCCCACATGATAAGGGATATGCGCCAGTTGCCGGTTTATCGCTTCAATTACTGTATGCCCTTCATTGCGGATATAAATTGTACGCATCAGGTCATCATCGTTTAAACCATTTATCGCCATAAACAGGCAGTCCCAGCCTTTGTTCCACAGGTTTACCAGGTTATCTTTGCCTGAAATCGTATCCTCAAATTCGTCATCACGGTCACGCGTTTCTTTTTCTCCATCGGCAGTTAAAAAGTCCGTCCACCGGGATAACGAATTACCTGATACATGTTTGATCAATGTAGCCAGATTGTTCGACTCTTCATTATATTGCCAGTGCATACCCTGCTCATCAACCTGTAAAAGAACTTTATCGCCCAGGCTTTTATAATACCCGAAAATGTTTTTGATGCTTTTTAGATAATTGCTGTTGCTGCTTTCCATATCAGGTATTAAAGTTAAATACTTTAATCACTAATATACAAAAGCCATGTCTTCAACTTATATTTTTGTTTAAACCGTTAAGTACTATTATGTTAAAACTTTATGGTTTAATAACCTGATTGCGTAAATTGCCCGGGACCAATAAAAACCATTAACCTTCATAATTTAATGAAAAAACTAAGTATCCTTGTCGCTTTTTTTTTAATAACGTTCAATATTTATGGGCAGCAAGCCAAAAAACCGGTTGATTATGTAGATCCTTTTATCGGCTCGCAAGGCGCACGATGGTTTGCATTTACCCCGGCGGCCATGCCTTTTGGCCTAGTAAAGCTCGCGCCTATGACCTACGGTTTTAACGGCTACTTTGGTGGTGGCGGTAAATCGGGGTATGATAACCGTCAAACATCTATATTAGGATTTGCGCATGTGCATGAGTGGCAAACAGGAGGTATATTAGTTATGCCTACCACCGGCAAGCTCATCACTGTTCCCGGTGATGACAAAACTCCCGGGCCGGGTTTCAGGAGCTCATTTAATAAAGCAAACGAAAAGGCTGCGCCGGGCTATTACAGCGTTATATTGGATAAATACAATATCAGGGCCGAAATAACCTCAACTATGCGTGTGGGTGTTCATAAATACACCTTCCCGCAGTCGGACAGCGCGCATATTATTTTTGATACCGGACACTTATTGGGCGAGGCCGGCAGTTACGGCTGGGGCGGCCCCGAAAGCAAGGAGATTCTTGGCGCGGGTATCGAAATATTGTCGCCAACACAATTACAGGGTTATACCTTTGCTGTTCCGGCATACCAAACTTACAAACCAGGGCTCGAGAAAAAATCTATCCGTGTTTTTTTTGCTGCAACGCTTAGCAAACCAGCCTCGTCATTCGGTTGCTATCGCGATACCACGCACAACAATAACCTGAAAGCCGAATATGGAAAAGGCTGTGGTGCTTATCTCAACTTTAAAACAAAAAACAATGAAGCTATCGAGGTACGTGTAGCCATTTCATTTGTAAGCCAGGAACAGGCATGGGAAAACTTAAAGGCCGAATACCATGGTGAAAGCTTTGACCAGGTACATGAAGCCGCAAAAACCGAATGGAACAAACAGCTTTCAAAAATTGAGGTTGAAGGTGGTACCGAACAAAATAAGGTTAAGTTTTACACGGCTCTTTATCAGGTTTTACTGGGCAGGGGCATTTGCAGTGACGCTAACGGTAAATACATATCGAACAACAACGAGATCAGGCAGATTCCAATGAAAAACGGCATGCCTGAGTATAATCATTACATCAATGATGCTTTATGGGGAGGATATACCAATTTTATACAAATATGGTCAATGGCCTATCCCGAGCAAAGCAACTCGTATATAAAATGTATGCTTGATGTATACGATGAAACGGGTTGGCTGCCTGATGGGCTTACCTGCGATAAATTTATGCCGGGGATGGAATCAAATCAAATGTCGATCATGATAGCTAATGCCGTAAACCGCGGCATTGCCACTTTCGATCTGCAAAAAGCTTACCAAGCCTGTTATAAAAATGAGACCGAATGGGTTGGCAGGCCCCAGGGTGTGGGCAAGCCCGACACCAAATATTTTTGGCAGATGGGCTATATCCCTATCAATGTAAGCCCGCGTAATGCAGGTTCGCATACGCTTGAAAGCTCATATTCGAGCTGGGCGGCTGCGCAGATAGCTAAAAAATTAGGCAAAACTGCTGATTACGAAAAGCTAATGAAAGCATCGCACAACTGGGAAAATATATACGATCCACAGTACGGCTATTTTTATCCGCGCAATGCCGATGGCACTTTTGCACGCCCCTTTAGCCAGGCTTCGAGCAGGGGCCTTGAAGAAGGAACAACGATGCAATATGCTTTTAATGTGCCGCATGATATCCCTGGCCTGGCCAACAAAATGGGGAAGAAACGGATGGTTAATTTATTAGACAGCATGTTAACCGTAGCCGAAAAAACCAAATTCCGCAGCCCGGCTTACAGCCATGGTAACGAACCACCGCTAATTAACCCCTATGTATTTAATTATGTAGGTAAACCCGAGCTTACCCAGAAATGGGTAAGGGCCATTATGGATAATTATTATGACACCACAGCAAATGGCTATAAAGGTGCCGATGATGATCAGGGACAGTTATCGGGTTGGTTTGTGCTGGCATCAATGGGTTTGTTTGATATTAGTGGCGGTTGCGCTACCGACCAGCAATTGTATATTCACGCGCCGCTTTTCCCTAAAATAACTATCCACTTAAATAAAGATTATTATAAGGCCGATACTTTTACCATAACCACTAATCACTTCTCTGACAAAAGCATATATGTTAAATCGGCAAAGCTTAATGGTGTTAATTTAAAAGAGCTGCATTTTGATTATAACAAGCTAAACGCCAACACATCGCTTGTGCTTGATCTGGCTGATGTTGCAAAGTGACCAATATGTTTTTAAAGCTGGGCGAATAGTTTGCCCGGCTTTAAAATATTTTTTCGCTAAGTAAATTCTTATAAGTTTGTATCTAAAATCCAATATATATAATACCCTACAGCCAAATAATACTTTCGTAATATAAAAAGCGAGGAGCCATGCTGTACATACAAAACCAGGAAAAATATATTTATTTATTTTTTTGATGAACTTATCCGGTCAGGACATATTATTTCTGCAAAACAGGGTTGCGTATCTGCGCGATCAAAAAGCCTATAAAGATCTGTTCTTTCATTTTTATACTTCTTTATACCGGTTCGCGTATAATCTTACCCGTAATCCCGAAATATCCGAAGAGATCGTATCAGATGTGATGATGAACATCTGGGACCTGGATGCAAAACTGGCACAGGTAGAAAAATTGAATCTTTATTTATTTACTTCGGTTAAAAATTCCGCATTAACCTACCTCACCAAAAACAGAGCAGAACAACTGGTTATTGATGAGAAGATTGAAAACAGCGTTTTCAATAAAAATGATAACCCTGAATATTATTTGCTATTGAGCGAGATAGAGCAAAAAATAGAAGCATCGGTTAAAAGCCTGCCGCCGCAATGCCAAATGGTTTACCGGCTGATAAAAGAAGAGGGCTTTTCTTATAAAGAAGTATCAACCACCCTGCAAATTTCTCAAAATACGATTGAGACCCACATGCGTATAGCCCTGAAGAAAATAAGGCTGGCGCTTGATCAATATCTCGTCGGAAAATAAATTTTCATTATCCTTCACGGTAACCGTTTTTTTTATGGTCTTACTATTTACATGACCATGAAAAAAATCACCGAAGAACAATTTTTTGATCTGCTTAGCCTGAAACTATCGGGCGATGCAACTGCCGAGCAACTGAAGTTGTTGCAGGAACAATTGCTGCTGCACCCGCAGTGGCAGTTTTTGTATGATCAAATGATGCAATCGCACACTTCATTAACCGATGAAGACCATAAACAACAAGCCTATGCACTGCACCTTGTTAAAATGGAACTGCAAGGGAAATTTGACGCTGCTGAAACAGCTGACGAACCCGAAGAAGCACCTGTAACTGTTGGTAAACGAATATTTAGCTATTATAAATTACATTATGCGGCGCTGGCGGCAGTATTGCTGCTTGGTGTTATTTTTTATGCAACCAGGTCTGCCCGTTTGCCTGCGCACATCAGCAATTTTGTTACCCGCAAAGGTTTTAAATCGCGCCTGTTGTTGCCTGATGGTACACACGTTTGGTTAAATTCAGACAGCAGGCTATCATACGCCAATAATTTAAAAGGAGAAAAACGAGAGGTCACCCTGATAGGCGAAGCTTATTTTGATGTAGTTCACAACGCGGCACATCCGTTTATCATTCATACCGGCAAGGCTGATATTAAAGTTTTGGGTACCGCTTTTAACGTGCGCAATTATCCGCAGGATAAAAATTTAGAAACCACCTTAATGCGCGGTAAGATAGAAGTATCATTAACCGACAGACCGGGCGAGCAAATAGTACTGAAACCATTAGAGAAACTGATAGTGGCAAAAAACAATCCGGACGTTGCAGTAAGCGGCAAGTCTTCGGCATCGGCTGATAAGGTAGTGGTGAAATCGGTTACCTACGCGGGTGTTGATAGCGTAGTGGCCGAAACCTCATGGATGAAGGATAAAATGATATTCAGCAATGAACCATTAAAAACCATTGCACAGGAACTGGAGCGCCGTTACGCGGTAACTATCCTGTTTGAAAATCATAAAGCAGAAGATTACAGATATACCGGTGTTTTTGATGATGAAAGCATCGACAAAATATTGCAGATCATACAACTGTCTAAAAAGATAGATTATAAAATAGATGGTAAAACCATAACTATTAAATAAAACAGTTGCTGAGTATTGAATAACCAATTAGCGTATACTGTAATGAGTTTTTAAATAATCCATTACAGAATTTGGCTTGAACCACCAAATAATACACTTAACAATGGCGTGTAATGCCGCTTATAATGAACTTAAAACGTGTAGTAAATTACTATGCTAATGCACTTTTATTTAATTTTTTTTAAGATGAATTATTTACTTAAACCAATGAGCCTATGACTTAAAATCAAACACAATAACCAATTAAACCAAAAAAGGGAATGCTGTTAACATTCCCTAGGTAATTCACCCTGCCATGAGTAGTGATGCATTCAGGCAGGAATTAGAAATTATACTAACCACAAAATTATGAAAAAAAGTAATCACTTCTTGAGAGGAAGTGCTATGCCTTTAAAAAAAATATTACTTGTAATGAAATTATTCACCTTTCTGTTAATCATAGCATTACATGTTTCAGCAAACTCTTATTCGCAGAAGATAATTTCGTTGGATGTTAAAAGCGCTACGCTTAAACAGGTTTTTAAGGCGATAGAAAAAAAATCAAATTATCGGTTCTTTTACAGCGATAATATTGTTCCGACTGACAAAAAAATAGCCATAAACATTGATGCCGGAACTATAAAAGAGGTGATGGACAAAGCACTCAAAGAGTTTCCGTTAACCTGGAAACTGATTGATGACCGGTCCATCGTTATTTCGGAAGTAACAACCAACAGTTTTGACGACCGTGTTATCACAGGTAGTGTTAAAGATGAAAAAGGAGCGCCGTTACCCGGTGTAGTAGTTAAGGAAAAAGGCACAAATAATGCTGTCGCTACAGATGTTAATGGCACGTTTAAAATCAAACTGATAAATACTGCCGGTACATTAACCTTCAGCTTTGTTGGCTATGAGTCGCAGGATGTTGTGTTGGGCGATAAAAATGACTTGCCTGTTATTAGCTTGCAACCATCGGCAAAAGCCTTAAATGAGGTAATTGTTGTGGGTTACGGTACACAATCAAAACGGGTAGTTACCGGTTCAATTGCAAGCGTTGACCTGAAAGCGCAGGAAACCCTGCCAAATACTAACGTAAGCCAGGCATTGCGCGGCAGAGTGGCAGGTGTTCAGTTTCTTGACAACGGTCGGCCGGGACAAGGCGGAAGCATCCTGGTACGCGGTAAACGATCTATCAACGCCAGTAACGACCCGCTGATCATACTTGACGGGGTGTTCTTTAACGGCAGCCTTGCCGATATAAATCCGGATGATGTGGAATCGATGGATATCTTGAAAGACGCGAGCGCGGCAGCCATTTATGGTTCAAGAGCAGCCAATGGTGTTTTATTGATCACCACCAAAACTGGTAAAAGCGAAAAACCTACTATAAACTTTAATACCTATTATGCTGGCAATGAGTGGAGCAAAAAAATACAGATGTTAACCCCGCAGCGTTATATCCAAAAAATATTGGATTACAGGGCGCAAACAGGATTAACTTCAGATCCAACCCAGATCACTACTTATTTGCAGCCATCCGAAGCAAAAAACTACCTGGCGGGTAATAGTGTTGATCCCTGGAATTACGTTTCGCAAAGATCATATACTAACTCATACGATGTTAATATATCAGCCAAAAATAAGAACACAAGTTACTTTTTATCGGGTGCTATGGTTACAGAAAAGGGGTTGATCTTTAACGATAACTCGAAGCGAACTTCGGTTAAGGCAAATGTTGAAACCAAACTGGCCGACTGGTTTACTGTTGGTGTTTCGTCACAATTCTCTAACAGGAACACATCAGGCTTAGAGGCAAGCCTTGGTAATGCGTATTTAACCAGTCCATTCGCGACCTTGCACTATCCGGATGGCTCGTTAACCCAATATTCAGTTACCGAAGATCAGCTGGTTACCAACCCGTTATATACAGCTACACAAACTACTAACGAAGAGATAAGTCAGAATTTATTCGCCAATTTTTATGCCATTATTAACCTGCCAATTAAAGGGTTAAGCTACAGACTAAATTATTCGCCCAACTACAGGTGGTACCATAATTATAATGCCTACAAACAAGATCCTCATTTAACTAATAACGTAACAACCGCCAGTAAAGCCAATACACAAAATTTTGATTGGACCCTGGAAAACATTGTTACCTATAAAAAGGACATAGGCAGGGATCATAGTTTTGACATTACCTTATTGTATGGCCGTAATTATTCAAAGGTCGATTCAACCCAGGTTAATGGCGCTACGTTCCCAAGTGATCAATATGGCTGGAATAACCTAAAACTGGCATCAACACTTACAGCAACCTCATCTGCTGCCGAGATCAATGGCGTATCATCCATGGCGCGTATCAATTACCGGTTTAAAAACAGGTATTTTGTAACTCTTACCGGCCGTCGTGATGGTTCATCCGTATTCGCGGCAAACAATAAATACGCATTTTTCCCTTCAGCGGCCCTGAGCTGGGTTGCTTCGGATGAGTCGTTCATGTCAAGCGTAAATTGGCTCAACTTCTTGAAGCTGCGTCTGTCATACGGTAGCGTAGGTAACCAGGCTATAGCAGCTTATACCACACTCGGCCTTACCGGTACCACGCAATATGTATTTGGTGATGGCGGTAGTACATCGCCGGGTATTTTCCCGGGGGCTTTAATGCCAAACCCCAACCTGAAATGGGAAACAACCTATAATGCGAATTTGGCGGTTGATTTCCAGCTGCTTAAAGGAAGGATTGGAGGTACGCTGGAATATTATGCCCTGGATACTAAAAACCTGATACTGCGCAGAAACTTGCCGGATATGGATCTGTATCAAACCATATTATTGAATCTGGGCGAAACCCAAAACAAGGGAGTTGAAATTACCTTTAACACAGTAAATATTCAAAGCAAAGATTTTCAGTGGAGCAGTAATCTTAATTTTTCGTACGATAGGAATAAGATCGTTCACATCTATAACTCCGACGCGAACGGCGATGGTATAGAAGATAATGACATCACCAACAAGTGGTTCATAGGCTCGCCAATAAGCGTTGCTTACGACTATAAACCGAATGGCCTTTACCAGGCGAGCGACGTATTGCCGGCAGGCTATAAGCCGGGTTGGGTACGTGTTACAGACCTTACCGGCGATGGCGCCATAACCTCGGCCGACAGGACTGTGCTGGGTAATCTTGATCCTAAATATCGCTGGGGTATTAACAACAACTTTACCTATAAAAACTTCACTTTATCTGCATTTGTAAGCGCAGCGCAAGGGTGGATAGGTGCTTATCCAAGGTTATATGCCAGCGGTTCGGCAAACTATATAGGCCGCCCTGCCAATTTACAGGATGTAGGCTGGTGGACGGCTGCCGACCCGACAAATACACATCCGGCACTTTCTTTTACCAACCCGTTAGGTATAGTTCCGTATGCCAGCAGAAACTTTGTACGGTTGCAGGATGTATCATTTTCGTATAGCCTGCCAAAGCCGGTATTGCAAAAAATTAAAATGCAAAACCTGCGCTTTTACGTAAGCGGTCGCAATTTATATACCTGGACAAAATGGCCCGGTCCGGATCCTGAAAGCGGTGACGCTTATTTCCCGACACCGCGCACTATATCTGTTGGCTTATCGGCCAGTTATTGATAAGATTTATTTAAACGCATAAGTATATGAAACGATTTAAAATAAAGTTATTACCGGCATTAGCTTTAGTTATGCTGGTTGTTTTAGGAACATTGAACGGTTGTAAAAAAAACCTGTTAACTGAAACGCCTTTGTCAAGCCTGTCTGTAAGCCAGGTATTAAGTACAAGGGCTGGTTTTACCACTTTTATGACAGCCTTGCATGTGGCCGCCCGTAATGAGTTGATCAGTACTGACACCTACGACCGCGCATTTGACATGCAAACCGGCACAGATGTGGCCACTACCGGCGATCCTACCATAACGCCTTATGTAAATTACACCACTTACCTTACCCCGGTTAACAATACGGTTAAGTTTTATTGGGACTGGGCCTATTTGCAAATGATTGCCCGCGCTAATAATATCATTGTATATGCTAACAAAGCCGATCCATCTATATGGGCAAGCGCGGCCGATAAAAACGCGGTGATTGCCGAGGCGAAATTTTTCAGAGCATATACCTATAATGTTTTAACTAATTTATATGGCGATGTGCCCATTGTAGATACCATTTATGATACGCCAAAAGTTGATTTTACCCGGAATACGCGTCAGCAGGTGCTTACCTTCGCTAAAAACGACCTGATATTTGCTTCAAAGTATCTGCCCACAACCGTAGCAAAAACCGACGAGGGCCATATTGTAAAAGGCGCGGCCGATCATTTACTGGCCGAAGTATATATTAGCCTGGGCGACTATGACAATGCTATTGCCAGTGCTAATAATGTAATTAATTCGGGGTTATATCATTTAATGACCACGCGCTTTGGGAGCGATGCAGCTAACCCTGGCGATCCTTACTCCGATCTGTTTAAAGACGGTAATCAGAACCGAAGCTCGGGCAATTTTGAAACACTGTATGTATTACAGATAGAGGACGTTACGCCCGGTGGTCAGGGTGATGGCGTAGGCGCTAACGCAACGGCCGGTACAGCCAACAATTGGATCAGGGCATGGGGACCAAGGTATTTTGCCATAACCGACCCCAAAGGCGTAACGGGCATGATAGTTTGCGACAGCCTGGGCCGTGGCGTAGGATGGGTAAGACCATGTAACTATGTGGAGTATGATATATGGCGAAGCGATTATAATACCGATATACGCAACTCAAAATATAACATGCGCAGGCAATTTATTTATAACAACCCTGCATCAACCTATTACGGACAGTTAATAGGCCCAAGAACCGCTGATATTGATACTATGCAATATCTCTATGCCTATCCGCGTAAAATTGAAGGTAAGGTTGGTAAAGTAACCAATAATACAGCCGGTAAAACCTTTAAGGATATGGTGGTATATCGTTTAGCCGAAACCTATTTGCTCAGGGCAGAAGCCTATTTACGGAAAAACGACCTGGTTAATGCGGCTGCCGATATTAATATTGTACGAAGCAGGGCGCATGCCTCGCCGGTTGATCCATCTAACGTTACCATAGATTATCTTTTGGATGAAAGAGCACGCGAACTATTGGTTGAAGAACCAAGGCGTCGCACACTCAGCAGAATGGGCAAATTGGTTGAACGGGTTAGAAAGTACAACATCCGCGCGACAACGCGCAGCAGTATTCAGGATTACCACGCGCTGTTCCCAATTCCGCAATCGGCTATCGACGCGAATTTCGGGGCTAAGCTGGGCCAAAATCCGGGATATCCTCAATAAGACAACATAGTGTTGGGTTTTATAATTGGTTCAGGAAAGCCGTTACCCGTAACGGCTTTCCTTTAAACTATCTGTAAGCCGCAAATACGGCCATAACCCGCTGTTTATAAACTACCTATAACTCATCGTAATAATGAATGCAAAATCAAAATTATTTTTAGCAACCTTGGCTGCGTTGCAGATTTTTACTGCCCGCGGTTACGCCCAGGCACCTACCGGCAAACAAGCGTCAAAAAACGCGATGACCTTATGGTACACTCAACCGGCAAAAAACTGGCTTGAGGCTTTACCGCTTGGCAACGGCCTTTTAGGGGCCATGGTATTTGGCGGCACATCAAGCGAAACCATAGTGCTTAACGAGGGCACTTTATGGGCCGAAGAACCGGGTGGGCGATACATGCCTGATATCACCAAAGACTCGGCCTATGTATTTAACCTGATCCGCACCGGTCAGCACGCCGAAGCCGATTTGTATGTTACCCAGCACTGGCTGGGGCGTTCGGTGCCCTGTTATGAATCATTAGGGAACCTGCGTGTGTTTTTTGACAGTACCGGTACCGTATCAAACTATGTGCGTAAGCTCGACCTGAATGATGCGGTAGCTCGTGTAAGTTATAACCGCAATGGCGTTAACTATAGCCGCGAGGTTTTTACGTCCTATCCTGATCATGCCATCATTATGCATTTGCATGCAGGTAAGCCGGGCGCCCTTGCCTTTAAATTGGGATTGGAGTCTGAACATCCAACGATAAAAACAAAAGCTGAGGGCCCTAACGAAATCACCTTTACCGGTCAGTTACCCGGCCTGGCATTGCGCCGTACACTTCAATACGTTGAGGAGCATAAAGAGCAATGGAAATACCCTGAACTATTTGAAAAAGATGGCAGCCGTAAGCCTTTTGCCAAAGAGATCATGTACGGCAAAGATGTAGATGGCCGGGGCATGTATTTCCAGGTGCGTATAAAAGTGCTGAACAGCAATGGTAAGGTTAAAACCGGCGATGACGGTCTTTCAGTAAAAGATGCCGGCGATGTAACGCTTGCCATAGCTATTGCTTCAAGCTATAACGGGTTCGACAAAAGTCCAAGCCGCGAGGGTATTGATCCGGCCAAACGCACACGCCCTACTATAACTAAACTTGCGGGAAAAACCTATGGTCAGTTATTGGCTACGCATCTGGCTGATTATAAAAAAATATTCGGTCGCGTATCGCTGCAGTTAGGCCAGCCTACGGAAAACAGCAACTTGCCTACCGATCAGCGCTTATTAAAAAACGCTATAATGCCCGATCCGACATTGGCGGCTTTGTATTATCAGTTTGGCCGTTACCTGGTTATTGCCGATTCAAGGCCCGGCGCGCAACCTGCCAATTTACAAGGCATATGGAACGTTGACCGCATACCACCATGGGGCAGTGATTATACCATGAACGTGAACATGAACATGAATTACTGGGGAGTGGAAGCCGCTAACCTGAGCGATTGTCATGAGCCTTTGATACAATTTATGCGAGAAGCATCAGTTACCGGGCATCAAACCGCGCAGCAAATGTATCATTTCCCGGGATGGGTAATGCACCACAATACTTCGCTGTGGCGCGATGCCCAGCCGGTTGACTGGTTCAGCTACGTTTCGTTTTGGCCAATGGGTGGCGGATGGCTGTGTGAGGACCTGTGGGAACACTATCAGTTTGGGCAAGATGTAAATTATCTGCGCAATACCGCTTATCCTATTATAAAAGGCGCCGCCGAGTTTTATGACCATTGGCTGGTTGATGACGGCAGGGGTCATTTACTAACTCCGGTAAGCGATTCGCCTGAGAATATGTTTTATTATACCGATAAAGATGGCAAGCAGGTGATGGGAGGCCTCACCATGGGCAGTACTATGGATATGGCCATTATCAAAGAGGTGTTTGCCAATAGCATTAAAGCAGCCAAAATACTGAATGTTGATGTAGCCTGGCGCCAGCGGATGGAAAAACGTTTCGCGGCACTATTGCCTTACCAAATAGGCAGTCGGGGGCAAATACTGGAATATTACAAAGAGTACAAAGAAGTACCTCCACGCCATAACACATCGCCATACTACCCACTTTTCCCGAGTGGACAGATCACCTTGCGTAAAACGCCTGAGCTGGCAGCTGCAGAACAAAAGCTGATGGAAGAGCGTGGCGGGGATGGTAAAAGAGGCGGTGGTTTCCCGGGTGCCTGGCTGGCTACCGACTGGGCAAGGCTTGGCCGTGGCGATATGTCGATCAAGTTTGTGAATAACCTGGTTGGCCGCAACCATCCAAACATGCTTAATGGCGGTGGCAAGGTTTTCCAGATCGATGCCAATATGGGTGGTTATGCCGCAATCGGCGAAATGCTGTTGCAAAGCCATGCCGGAGAAATTGAACTGCTGCCTGCATTACCTGATAAAGACTGGCCCTTAGGTTCGGTTAAGGGCTTACGTGCACGTGGCGGGTTTGAGGTAGGTATGACCTGGAAAGATGGCATATTAACTGTCGGTTCTGTAAAAAGCATTACAGGCACTTCGGGCATAGTACGCTATCGTGAAAAAACAGTGAACATCAACCTTAAAAAAGGGCAGACCATTTATTTGGATGCCAATTTAAAAACGATTAAAAAAGCTTAAATCATGGATTTAATAAAAAAACTAATACAGCGCAGCGTGGCACTACTGATCATTGCAGGCCTGTTTATCATAAACAATGCTTTTGGTCAATATATTAAAGTAGAATATCCGGCGTCAACCCAACCCGGCGAACTGAAATTAGGCGTTACTTATACCATGTGGATACCTGAGGGGGTAAAAACCATACGTGGTATTATTGTGCATCAGCATGGTGCAGGAGCCGTGGCAGCGCAATCCGGAGAGAACGCCGCTTACGACCTGCACTGGCAGGCACTCGCCAAAAAATGGGATTGTGCCTTATTAACACCATCCTATCATGTAGTAACTGAATCAGCCACAGGCGGCTCACAATTATGGTATGATCCTCGCAAAGGTTCGGAGAAAGCTTTTTTAAATGCTATAAATGATTTTGCCGCCAAATCCAATCACCCTGAATTAAGTGTAGTGCCATGGGTATTGTGGGGGCATTCGGCCGGTGGTTATTGGTCGGATGTTATGACTATGCTGCATCCGGAGCGCGTTGCTATGGCTTGGCTGCGATCAGGAACCATTGCCATGTGGTACGATAAACCGGGCCTTAATCTGGCTACTCCCGCAGCTGCTTATGATGTGCCTACAGTTTGTAACCCCGGCATACAGGAAAACACCAATTTTATTGGAATGGGCGAGATACGTAAATTTCATGAATACAGCGCGAAAAAAGCACCTGTATGCTTAGCCACTGATCCACTTACGGGGCATTGGACAGGTAACAGCCGTTACCTCGCTATTCCGTTTATTGATGCTTGCCTGGCCATGCGCTTGCCCGAGAAAGGCAGCAAAAGCCAGAAGCTAAGGCCAATTAATAGGAAAGCAGCCTGGTACGCGCAACTGCCTGATGGCATTGCTAAACCGGCGGCCTCATTTAAAGGCGATTTGAATGAAGCGGTATGGCTGCCTAATGAAAACGTTGCTAAAATGTGGACCGAGTTTGTTAAAACCGGGCAAGTAAGCGATAATACGCCGCCACCCGCCCCATTTGATGTAAAAGTAAAAGACCTGGGCGATAAAGGCTCGGAGATTACCTGGAATGCCGATGCTGATTTTGAAAGTGGTATACAAAATTTTGTGGTGCTGCGTGATGGACAGGAATTAGGAAATCTGCCTGCTGTAAATCTGGTAAGATTTAAGGTAAGGCCTAATTTCCAGGCCGGGTGGACAGAATCATTTAACGATGCGCCGTCAGTTCATATCCCTGAAATGAAATTTATTGACGCATGGCCAAAGGATAATAAAACACATACTTATTCAGTGATCACCGTGAATACGGTAGGACTTCGCTCAAAACCATCGGCTGAGGTGATGTCAACATCAACCAAATAATGTTTAGCTAAATCAATTGTCATGAAAAAAATTAAACCTCAGCAAATTCAACGGCGCAAGTTTATAAAAAACACACTTGCCCTGGGCGCCGCTATGGCCATGCCCGATTTTATAACTAAAGCGGTTGCTCATCCCGCAGTACCGCGCGTTGCTCCGGCATTACCCTGGCAGCGTGAAATACCGTTGCGTATAGCGGCAAAATCAGTCAATATCGAAACCACGCTTAATGCCAGGAGCCCGCTGCCGGGCGGTCGGGCCGAGGGCGCCATGTCCATCAATAACCTAAAAATGCGCACCACTATTTGGGGCCCTGCAGATCGTATTACGGTGAGCCTTACCAAAAATAATGTATGGGACCGTCGTGTAAACTGGTATGAGCCGCCTACGCTCGAAGAAATTACAGCAGGCGCGTTTTCGCCGGTGAACGAGAATTTTGTCGGGCATACCAGTGCCTCGCTTCGTCCAACAAATTTAGGCTGGCTGGATAAAAATAAAGGCGCGGTCGACCCATATCGTAAACCTATCCGCTATCCCTTTCCTTGTCTTAAACCCGTAGGGCAGATCATTATCGGGATGGATGCGCTGAAAGGTGCCGACAAACCAACGCTTTCACAAAGTTGTGCCGATGGGGTGGTTACCTTGCAGGCTACCAAAGGCAATGCAAAAGCTAATTTACAATATGTTCTGCCCATGGCCGAAGATGTTTACGGTATTCGCGGCGAATTATCAGGGATGGATACCCCTTTCTGGCTGCGCCTTTACCGTCATCGCGATACAGCGCACCTGGCTTATATGGCGGCTGATAACAAAACCTATACCGACCCTGGTGCCGAAGCAGGCAAATCATTTAACGGGCCTATAGACCCGCCAACGAGTGGAAAGGATGGCCGTTATTTTTGGTTACGCCAAAAGTTCCCGGCCGAAAAGACGTTCCCGAATGGCTTTGAATATATACTGATGGGTGTGATAGCCGGTACAGGAAAAGTAAAATTGGAAACCGAGGAAGGTAAAACGGGCCTGGGCACACCGCCACCTAATGAGCCACTGCGCGGCGATTGGGTAAGTAAGCCAAGGGCGCCGATAGGCGAAGCGCCGGGAGCTGCCGCGACTGCTTTATTTGAGACAGGCAATGGTAAAATGGAAGCTTTTGTGACCATAGTTACTACCATGGATGGTGCCGATTTGCCGGGTATTGCCCGCAAACGTTTGGCTGCTGCCGAAGCGGCAGGCTTTGATGGACTGGTAAAGAAAAACGCCGATTGGTGGAGCCATTATTATGATAAACGCGAAACCGGGCGCATGTTTACCGGTACCACCGGCACCGCCTGTACCGAAAATATTCGTGAGTTATTTACACAAAGCTGGGCCGACAGCCATGGCGGCGGCACCAAGACAGACATGCGTAAGCTGGAGTCGAGCGCCTCATACGTAATGCCCGAGCAGGATATACAGGGCTGGAACAGCGGGCCATGCTATAATGAAATATTTACCAGCAATCGTTTTGTACGCAATTGGGGGGATAGCGAAGATATGTGGAAGCAACTGATACAACATTGGATGCCGGGCGCAAAAGAAGCCGCAAAAAGAGTATTTAATATGCCGGGCATGTTTTTAATGCACGGCTACCTGCCACCTATAAAACCCGACCGCTACATACACGTAACCATAGGGCTCGAATTATGCCTGGGCACTATGGCACAAACCGTAAAACCAGCCTGGGATGAGTGGGATTATGGCGGCGATATCAATTACCTGCGTAACGATTGTTACCCGATTATGAAAGAGATGGCATTGTTTTACGCCGCTTATGCTAAAAAGGGCAGTGATGGTTATTACCATGTTACACCATCGGTACAGGAAGAGTCGTGGGGGATATATCCTAAGTTTAAATATAATAAGGATGTTATAAGCTCACTTTGCTTGTTCCGCTGGGGATTAAACCGGGCCGCTGATGCTGCTGAACTGCTGGGCGTAGATGCTGCCTTGCGTAAACAATGGCGCGAAGTGGCCGACGGTATCACGCCTTATCCAACCTGGAAAAGAGCCGAAGGTATTGTGTTAGCCGAAATGGGTGGCGATATAGAACCATTACGTTTAGGCGGCGACCATTTTGGTGATGCTGCATCGTATCCTACAGTACTGGCCGATGAGATCAATCTGGATTCGCCAACAGAGCAACGGGAAATGATGAAAAGAACCGTAACCACCATGCCATCAGGCAATACCGGCCAGGCATTGATGCTGTTGGGCCAATTGCCTGACCCATCTTCGTCTGCAAGGGAGGGCGGTGGTATTCCACGAGGTGCAGGCAACGATGCCGAAAGGTTATTGAACAGCCGCAGCGGCCGTATGCACCTGTTTCCGGCGGTGGCGAAGAACAGCGAAGTGGCATTCCATCATTTCCAGGCAAGGGGTGGTTTCCTGGTATCCGCAGCAAATAATGCCGATGGTGTTTATCACCTGGAGATACAATCGCGCAGAAATATCAATTGCCATGTAATGAACCCATGGCCCGGCAAAAAAGTAAAGGTACTTGAGGCGGGTAAAGCGGTGCCGGTAAAAATGGATACCAGTAATGGCGAATGCATCGTGTTTTCGACCACCGCCGGCAAAACTTATTTTGTACAGGCGGTTTAGTTCATCATCAATAATTAAATAATGAAAGACAATCGCAGGGATTTTATAAAAAAAGGCACTTCGCTCGCGGCGGCCCTATCGTTAGGCGCGGTAGGCGCGAGTGCCTTGCCGTTAAAAACCAATGAGGCAGCCGGGGCCGCATCGCCGTTAAAAGTTAAGTGGCCCATTTTGGAAGGGCCGGATACGCCGTATATGACCATGAATATGCCCGCCATTGCCTGGCCCATTACCCGCGAAAAAGTGAGGCGGTTAAAACAGGCCGGTGCCGACCATTCGCACTGCAACGGCCCTAAAGAAATGCCCTGGACAGAGCAGAGCCTGCGTGAGTTTATGGCGCCGTTTGAAGCCGAAGGCGTTAAGCTTTGCAACATTATGGTAAACGATTTCCCGAACACCATATTTGGTCGTGAAGGCAGGGACCAGGAAATTGAGAACATAAAAGCATCCATAATAGCCGCGGGTAAGGTAGGCATACCTGTTATTGAATATAATTTTTACGCGCACCGTTTAGGCGAGGCTTATTATGATGTACCGGGGCGCGGCGGTGCCGGCTATTCGGCTTACGACTGGAACCGCCCGACACGATCAGGCGTATTACCCAAAGATTTGACGCCTCGGCCTGGTGAGCCGGCTATGAAGGCGGAGCAGTTATGGGACAATCTCACTTATTTTTTAAAGGCTATTATTCCCGTTGCCGAAAAAGCCGGGGTGCGCATGGCGCTGCACCCCAATGACCCCCCGGCTCCGGTAAGCCGTGGATCGGAACAGATCATGAAATCGTTTGCCGACTGGAAGCGCCTGTTAGCCATTGTAAACAGCCCATCAAACGGAATGACATTTGACTGCGGTGTAACCACCGAAATTGGTGAGGACCCGGTAGCCGTGATCCGCTATATGGCCGCGCGCGACCGTATTAATCATGTACATTATCGTAACTGTATCGTGACCACGCCATCCACAAAATATGTAGAAACCTTCCCTGATAACGGGCAGGTGGATATGTATGCTGTAATGCGCGAGCTTTTTCGTGTTAAGTATCGTTTCGGTATTTTTGCCGAGCACCCGCGCGTGCTTGATTATGATCACCTGCCGTCAAGCTATGGCGAGTACGCCGGTTATTTGTATAATATGGCTTACGCGCGCGCCATGTTTCAGGCGGTTATTTATAATGGGTTTTAGCTATAATGCATAAAGGTGATGGGGTTTTGACTTAACAATTCAGTCAAAACCCCACCATACTTTTTGTTTAGGCGGATCACCCAAAGTATAAGGTTCGCCAATGCGCGGAGTATTTAGCGGCATCCCCAGTTTTTTAGCAGCAGGCACCAGCTTTTCGATAGGTTCATTCCACGGGCGACCTGCTTCTTCAAACTTAGCCCAGTGAACAGGTTGCAACATACGAGCCTGCAGGTCGACGGCTGCCTGGGCGGCTTGTCCGAGCCACAGGTGTGTCCACGGCCAGTTGGGGCTGTACTGCCCGCACTCCAGCAGCGCCAAATCAAACGGGCCATATTGCTGGCCTATTTGTTTAAAGTGCGGCCCATAGCCGCTATCGCCGCTATAATACAGTTTATATTTGCCTGTTTGTATGACGAATGATGCCCAAAGGGTTTTATTTTCTTTGCTATAGCCCCGGTTGCTTCGGTGCTGCGCGGGCGTGGCAGTAACCTTAATACCACCCGCCAATGTGGTCGACTGGTTCCAGTTCAGTTCGATGATCTTTTTACGATCAAATCCCCAGTACACCAGGTCAGAGCCTATACCCAAAGGCACCACGGCCATTTTAATCTTACTTTTCAATTTTATCAGGGTACGATAGTCCAGGTGGTCGTAGTGATCATGCGAAATTATCAGTATATCGATAGGCGGCATATCCTCGGCATGATAATTCATAGTGCCTTTAAAGGCTGTCATCACACCCGGTACAGGCCCGGCATGATTGCTAAAAATAGGGTCGATAAGGATATTCCCCTGCATGGTTTTAATAAGCATTGATGAATGCCCGAACCAAACAACGGTTGGCGCAGGAGCGGTCAATGCTTTCAAATCAGTTTTAACCCAGGGCAGCGCACGCGAGGGCCTCACGGTTTCGGGATGGCTGCGCAGAAAGACCCAGTGCTTAATGGTCGAGTCGGCACGCTCGGCCAGGTTTTCGAAACCGCCGTTTTTATAATTGGGCAAGGTATCTATCCGGGCAAGCTCATCACCCTCCGGGTCTTTACCCATCGATCTGACCACACCACAGCTTGCTATTGCCATCAATAGCAATGTAACTATTCCTATTCCCAAACAACATCTTCTCATACCCTATAAACACAAAAAACGGATAAAGTTCGTGTAACAATTTACCCATAACGCAAAAAAGCCGGCCCTTTGTATGAAGCCGGCCTTTTTTGACGCTGCCGTTATTGTTTTTGAAATAATCTGAATTTTAAGCCCACCTCAAAAGCGCCGTTGGTATAATTGGTTAATGGGCCGGTTTCAAAATTATAATCGAAAGTAAATAAAACTGTTTTCAGGTCGAAACCTACGCCGGCTGCCATGCTTTGATTGGTATGGTAAATATATTGCATATCTAAGCCGTAACGGTTCATGGCTACATTAAGGCCCAGGTCGGCCATGTTTTTATAACCTTTTACAACCCGGTAACCTGCCAATGGCTCGAGCGACAGG
>DATJJI010000095.1:0-52482 GCA_035492275.1 Mucilaginibacter sp. | reverse complement strand
CTCCATAACGTTTGTGTTCCTGTTTCTTGCAGCACTATACGAAAGCTGGTCGGTTCCGTTCTCGGTATTACTGGCAGTGCCTATTGGTGCCTTTGGCGCTATCCTGGCGCTGATATTTGTACCGAGCTTAACGGATAACGTTTACGCCCAAATAGGTTTGATAACGCTCATAGGTCTGGCGGCCAAAAATGCCATCCTGATCGTTGAGTTTGCCAAGGTGCGGGTTGATCGCGGGGAGGAACTCCTCAAGTCGACACTGGACGCGGTAAGTTTGCGTTTACGGCCTATTATCATGACATCATTGGCATTTATTCTTGGGGTATTGCCATTGGTGTTAGCTACAGGTGCAGGTGCTGTAGCCCGTCGTACCATTGGCTTTACGGTATTGGGCGGTATGCTCGCGGCATCAACACTGGCCATATTTATTGTGCCGGTGCTGTATGTGGTGATAACCCGCATATCATATGGTAAAGAAAAACTGGACTACCTGAAAGCGCATCATAAAGAGTTAATGGAGAAAGCCGAAAAGGTGGAAGCGCAAAACATTGACCCTGAACTGGAATTTGAGATCGAAAGATCACGTGAATTGAATAAAGCTGATCACGCATGATTGCGAATACATTTATAAAACGGCCGGTAACCGCGATCGTAATATCTGTTGTATTGATGATCTCGGGCATAATTTGCCTGTTCAATTTGGCGGTAGATCAATACCCCAATATTTCGCCGCCAAGTGTATCGGTTAACACCTCGTATACCGGTGCCGATGCGCAAACCGTTGAGCAGCAAATAGCCACGCCTATTGAAGAACAGGTTAACGGTACGCCGGGCATGGAATACATGACCAGTACCAGCACCAACACGGGCAATATGAGCATACGGGTAACCTTTAATATTGGTACCAACGTGCGCATAGCCGCGCTTAACGTGCAAAACCGTATGGGTATTGCCAAGCCCCTGCTGCCATCTGTTGTAAGCAGGCTCGGCGTAAACGTGCGTGCCAGTAACCCCGATCAGCTGATGCTGGTTGCTATTTACTCGCCTAAGAAAACGCATGGCATTACCTTTTTAGATAACTATACCAGTACATTTATTCAGGATGCCATATTGCGCGTGCCGGGTGTGGGCGATGTAAGCGCGCGTACCGATCCGTTCAGTATGCGTATCTGGATGAACCCGGATAAAATGGCATCGTACAGCCTTACCCCTTCGGATGTTACTGCCGCGCTTAATGCTCAAAATGTTTATGTGGCCGCGGGATCGGTAGGTGCACCTCCGCAAAAAGCTTCGCAGGTGTACGAAACCGGCATTACGGTTAACGGCATGCTTAATAAGGTGGCCGATTATGAAAAGATAGTAGTAAAAACCATACCCGCTACCGGGCAACTCATTTACCTGAAAGATGTAGCACGCGTTGAGTTGGGTAAGTTCACTTTTTCGAGCAACGCGTTTGTTGATGGCAACCGCGCGTCAACCATACAGATCTATCAATCGCCGGGCAGTAACGCGCTGCAAACTGCCGAAAACGTATATGCCGAGCTGGCCAAATTAAAAAAATCCTTTCCTTCGGATGTAGACTATACCGTACCTTTCGAGTCGGTAACCATTATCAAAGTATCCATGGATGAGGTGGTGGGCACGTTATTGAAAGCATTGGGCCTGGTGGCTGTCGTGGTGTTCATCTTCCTGCAAAACTGGAGGTCGACCATCATTCCAATACTCGCTATCCCGGTATCCATCCTGTCTACTTTCTGCTTCTTTATCCCATTAGGCTTTACCATAAACACGCTTACCATGTTTGGTTTTGTGCTGGCGATAGGTATTGTGGTTGATGATGCCATTATTGTGGTGGAGGCCGTACAGCATTATATCGACGAGCAGCACATGTCGCCCAAAGAGGCAACCTACCATGCCATGAAAGAAATTTCGGCGCCGGTGGTGGCTATCGCGCTTATACTGGCCTCGGTATTCGTGCCTGTTGGTTTTATCCCTGGGATAGTTGGGCGTTTGTACCAGCAATTTGCTATAACCATTGCTATATCGGTCATGTTATCAGCATTTATAGCGCTGTCATTAACCCCCGCGCTTTGTACGCTATTGCTCAGGCCATCTAAACCGGTTACCGATAAATCAAATTTTATTGATAAGGGATTTAATCGTTTTAACAAATGGTTTGAAAGGGTGGCCTCAAAATATACCAATGGGGTAAGGCGCAGTATTAAAGGTACACGATATATTGTTATTTTACTGGTATGTATTTGTGTAGGAACTTACCTGTTGTTTAAAGTCAAACCATCGGGCTTTGTACCGCCTGAAGATGGCGGCCGTTTATATCTAACTTATCAATTACCTGAAGCTTCGTCTACGGTTCAATCTGTCAACACCATGGAGAAGCTGATGAAGATAGTTGCCAAAACCAAGGGCATTCAGCACTATACTGCTATATCCGGATTTAACATATTGAATGGTGGTGCCAACTCCAACAATGGTTCCATGTTTTGTATGCTTACCCCCTGGGACCAACGTACCACCCCCGAACTGCGCATACAAGGTTTGATAGATGGTTTAAAGAAAAAAATAGCCAAAGCCGGCATAAAAAATGCTAACGTAGTGGTGGCACAACCACCACCCATCAGGGGGATAGGCCAGGCCGCAGGCTTTGCCATGCAGATTGAGCAGGGCAGTTCGACAGATGATATTTACGCGTTCGAGAAAGTGACCAAAAAGTTTGTGGAAGCAGCCAAGAAAAACCCGGCAACCTCAACCGCGTACTGCTACTTTTCGGCACATACACCAAGTTTTGATTTAAATGTTGATCGTTTAAAATGCGAGAAACTGGGTGTAAATATATCTGATGTATTCTCGACCATGCAAGCCTATATGGGTAGTTTGTTTGTGAACAACTTTACGCTGTATAACCGCACCTATCACGTTGTTGTTCAGGCTGATACGGGCTATCGCGCGCTGATAACTAACATGAATAAATATTATGTACGCAACCAGGCGGGTGATATGCTGCCCTTGAGCGCGGTGATCAATTATAAGCCAACTGTGGCGGCGCCGCTGATCACGCACTTTAATATTTTCCGCTCTGCGGAGGTGGACGGTGGTATTCCGCCGGGATACAGCAGCGGGCAATCTATTGAAGCCTTAAAAGAGATCGCTGCCAAAACCTTACCGCGAGGTTACACTTACGAGTTTTCAGGGCTCAGTTATGAGGAGATCAAAGCAGGCTCAACAACGGTGTATATATTTATGTTCTCCA
The DNA here is from genome assembly GCA_035492275.1 of Mucilaginibacter sp. Classification (GTDB taxonomy): domain Bacteria; phylum Bacteroidota; class Bacteroidia; order Sphingobacteriales; family Sphingobacteriaceae; genus Mucilaginibacter. The sequence continues at coordinate 49,217 of DATJJI010000095.1, read as the reverse complement.
TTGTGTTTGTGTTCCTGTTTCTGGCGGCGTTATACGAGAGTTGGTCGGTACCATTCTCGGTTATGCTGGCGGTACCTGTAAGCGCTTTTGGAGCCATTGTGGCACTTATGACCGCGCCCAACATTACCAATAATGTTTACGCGCAGATAGGATTGATAACCCTGATTGGTCTATCAGCCAAAAACGCTATTCTTATCGTTGAATTTGCCAAAATACGGGTAGATCGTGGCGAAGAACTGATCAAGTCGACACTCGAAGCAGTTAAGCTGCGTTTGCGGCCTATCATCATGACATCTATGGCGTTTATATTAGGCGTGTTGCCATTGGTACTGGCAACAGGTGCCGGTGCCGAATCGCGAAACACCATTGGTATTACCGTACTGGGCGGTATGATCGCTTCATCAACCATATCCATATTTATTGTGCCGGTGCTGTTTGTGCTGTTCACCAAATTCTCGTACGGCAAAAAACAACTTGACTACCTGCAGGCGCACCATGAAGAGTTAATGGAGAAGGCCCGCAAGGTTGAAGAACAAAACATCGATCCTGAATTAGAATACGACATTGCTTTAGCTAAGGCCGAGCACGAAGAACATAAAGCCCGGCACCGCAAGAAACAGTAAAATACATATTAACCCCTATTGTATGAAACATGTTCATTTAATATCCCGCAATTTAAAAAAGATAAACAGCCTGTATACCAAAGTACTGTCGAAGGAATTATCGGCACACGATCTTGATCAGCATTACGAAGTATTGCTGCTTATCCATACCTATGAAAAACCCCTTACCCAAAATAAACTGGCCGAAATGCTGCAGATAGATAAATCGAGAATGGCCAATATTGTTTTTTATTTGGAGAGCAAGGGGCTTATCTACACAAAAATAAACCCGGCCGACAGGCGCGAGCATTATGTTCACCTATCGTCGACCGCCGAAACATCTATACCAGAAATTGAAAAAGCTGTCGAGAAAATAAACGAAATAGTTGAACAGGGCATAGCCCCCGAAAAGCTAGATGTATTTTTTGAGGTATCAGAACGTATGCAACAAAATTTGCAAAGAAGGTAGAATATCGATTGATGAATAATAAAAAAGGCTTACCCGATCAGGTAAGCCTTTTTTATTGAATGGTTGGTCTGATTTACTTTTTCACATTACCATCTGCATCCAGCTCAACAATATTATAGCCTAATTTCTGGAGGCCGGCAAGGTTACCTGTTTTATCGCCTACAACCAATATCACCATTTTGCCCGGATCAAGATATTTCTTTGCCAGTGTGTTCACTTCTGCCTGGGTAAGGGTTGATAATATTTTATTCTCCTCAGTAACAAAAGCCGGTTTTAGGTCATACTCTTGTATGCGTGACAAAAAGATAGCTTTTTGCGCATTGGTTTCGTACCTGCGCGCGTCACTTTGACCAATGGAGTTTTTGGTGAATTGTAACTCGGTCGGTGTTGTGCCTTTTTCGTTATAGCCTTTAATTACCTTTACAAACTCGGCCACTGCACTATCTGTTGATGATGCCCTAACACCTGCCGAAGCGATATAGATACCTCCGTACTTTCCTGAACTAAACGCTGAACTCGCGCCATAGGTCCATCCTTTTTCTTCGCGCAGATCAATGTTTAAGCGGCTGTCAAAACCTCCGCCAAGCGCATAATTAGCCAAATTAAGTTTATAGTAGGTGCCCGTTGCATCATAGTTTATGCCGGTTACATAACCCACACGAATATCTGATTGAGCAGCATGAGGCACATCAACCAGGTACAATGTATTTGCTTCAGCCTGCTTAGCGGGTGCAGGTGTTGGTATAGTTACCTGTTTTTCTTTCCAGCTGTTTAAAAATCCTAATTTGGTTTTTATTGCCGCCTCGGTAACATCGCCCACTACTACAACTGATGCCAGGTTAGGTGCAAAATAATTATCGTAATAGGCCTGCACATCGGCAAGGGTAATGTTTGGAACGGTTTGCTCGTTGCCGCTAAGGCCGTAAGTACGTATGTTGTCTTTTCCGTATAAAACTTTGTTATATACATTAGTGGCCACAATCGCAGGCTGCGTTTTTGAGGTTTGGAAACTTTGTATCAATTGTTTCTTTACCCGGTCAAGGGCTTCCTGTGTAAATTTAGGATGAAACATTTTTTCCTGCAAAATTGCCAGGGTTTTATCCATGTTTTTAGTTAACGATGAAACTTCAAACACGGTCGCTTCATTAGTTGCAACTATCAATACGTTACTGCCTAATGTTTCCAGTTCTGAACTGATCTGCTCGGCTGTATGCGATTGGGTATCATCATTTAATAATTGAGCAACAACAGTTGGCAAACCTGCTTTCGACGGGTCCTTTGCTGCCAGATAACCGCCACCTTTAACAGATATGGTTAAGTTAACGGTTGGTATCTCATTCGTTAAGGTGCCTATCATTTTAATACCGTTGGCGGTTTTAGCTGTCCAGAATGGCGGTACTTTTATCACCGGGTTCGGTCCTGCCGTTGGCTGAATGGCACGGTTAAAATTATCCTTGGCTTTATGATAAGTTAAGCCTGCATAGCCATAATCAGGAGCTTTGTAATTGTTTTTATTTACGGTGAAATTATCAGCAGCAACAGGTTTTATGGTACCGCCTTTAGGCAATACGCTCAAAATCACGGCCGATTTCCCTTTAATATATTTATCATACACCCGCATTACATCCTCTTTGGTCACGGCACGTATTCCCTCCAGTTCTTTACCAAACTGGTTTGGGTTACCTATATAGGTTTGCGCTGCTGCCAATGCGCTTACTTTACCGGCAACGCTTGATAAAGAATTAATAAACTGCGATTCTGACCTTCCTTTAAAACGGGCCAGGTCGGCATCGGTAACCCCTTTCTTTTCAAATTCGGCAAATGAAGCGTCGACCAGCTTTTTCATATCGCTTAAACTCTGACCCGGGAAAGGCACCACCTGCACATTGATCTGCCCGGCCAGTTCTGAATTTGACGAGTTCATGCTGGCCTGTATGGCCTTGCGGCTTTTCACAAAGTTCTGATAAAATATGGAGTTCCTGCCCTGTCCAACTATCAGTGCCAATGCATCAAGCGCGGCCATGTCTTTATGGTACACCTTTACACCCGGATAAGAGATATATAATAAAGGCTGACGGGCATAATTATCAACATACGAGATATAACGGTTACTGTCAAGCACCGGAGCCGGCAGTATAGTAGGTTTTACTTCAGGACAACGTGGTATAGAGCCGAAATATTTCTCTACCCAGGCCAATGTTTGTTTAACATTGATATCGCCGCCAATGGTAAGTGTGGCGTTATTGGGCCCGTACCAGCGTAAAAAGAAACGTTTTAGGTCGTTCACATCAACCGAATTCAGATCTTCGATATAACCTATAGTTAGCCATGAGTATGGGTGGCCGTAAGGATATAATGCTTTCGAAACTGCCTCACCGGCTAAGCCATAAGGGCGGTTGTCGTAATTCTGTCCGCGTTCATTTTTTACGGTCGATCGTTGTATTTCAAATTTTTTCTGGGTTACTGCATCCATTAAAAAGCCCATGCGATCTGATTCTAACCAAAGCATTTTTTGCAGTTGGTTTACCGGTACGGTTTCAAAATAGTTTGTTCTATCCTGGTTGGTCGAGCCGTTTAAGGTACCACCGGCCGCATTTACAGTTTTAAAGTGGTCGCCGCTTTTTACATGGTCTGATCCCTCAAACATCATGTGTTCAAAGAAGTGGGCGAATCCCGATTTCCCGATCTCTTCACGGGCCGACCCTACGTGGTAGGTAACATCTACATGCACAATCGGGTCAGAATGGTCTTCGGTAAGTATTACAGTTAATCCGTTAGGCAAAACGTATTTCTGGAACGGAATAACCACCTCATCTCCCTTTTCGGTTACCGTTTGTACGAGTTTGGCTTGTTGAGCAAACGAGTTGCTAAAGGGCAGCGCAATAAATAGCAGGCCCCAAAATTTGTTAGCGATTTTTTTCATTTTAATGGTGATCAGTTTTTTGTAAATGTAATGGCTTTTTTGATAAAAATACAGAGAGATTTCCCTGATCTATTTTAACTCATCTAAACTTACCTGTCCCGAATTACGTGTAAGTAAATGGATGATAGCTAAGGCAATTAAATAAGTACAGCCGCAAATGGTGAACAGTATATTATACCCTCCGGCCAGGTTACCTGCTGCTTTATAGCTATCAAGCAGCCAGCCTATCAGTATGGGGAATAAAATACCGCCTACCGCACCGGCCATTCCGCCTATACCCACTACCGAGCTTACGGCTTGTTTGGGAAACATATCGGAGGATAAAGTAAATATGTTTGTTGCGCATGCCTGATGTACCGCAACCGCTAAACTTAACAAAGCCACCGCTACCCAGGGCGTAGTAGCAAACTGCACCGTAATTACCGATAATTCAATAATGGCAAATATCAGCAAGGCTGCTTTACGGGCCTTAATAGTTGGCCATCCCCTTTTTATTAATAGTGAAGAAATATATCCGCCGCCGATACTGCCAACAGTTGTGGCCGCGTAAATGATCATAAGCTCAGGGCATGGTTTACGCAGATCGAGGTTAAAAGTAGCTACAAAGTAGGAAGGCAGCCAGAATAAAAAGAACCAGTAAATAGGGTCGAGCAAACCCTTGCCAACCACGTAGGCCCAGGTTTGCGGAAAAGTAAAAAGCCTGAGCCAGCTAACCGGCACATCACCTTCAACCTGGTTGGCGGCTTCCTGCCCGCTGGTAATTAACTCGTGCTCGGCAGTGGTTAAGCGCTTTTGCTTAGATGGTATATCGTAAAACAACCACCATAATATCAGCCACACAAAACCGAACGAACCGGTTATCCAGAATACATATTGCCAGTTGTAATGGGTCAATATCCATGGCACAATTGCCAGGGCCAGCACTACGCCAAAGCTGGTGCCCGCGTTAAATATGCCGGTAGCTAAAGCACGTTCTTTTTTGGGGAACCACTCTGCCACGGTTTTCATAGCAGCAGGGTAGTTTCCGGCTTCGCCTAAGCCCAGCCCTACCCTTGCCAGGCTAAAGCCAAACACGCTACGGGCCAACGCGTGCAGCATACCCATCAATCCCCAAAAAGCGATAGAGACGGAATAGCCTATTTTGGTACCTACCTTATCAATTACCCAACCAAACGAAATGAGGCCAATTGCGTAGGCCGCCGTGAAAGCCATTACGATATGCGAAAAATCGGTCTCACTCCAATGGAACTGCTTTTCGAGCATAGGTTTTAACAAGCCGATGATCTGCCTGTCCAGGTAATTGATGGTGGTTGCCGCAAGTAGCAGGGCAGCGACAAACCAACGATAGTTCCTGATCTTAACCATGCTACTAACTAAGCTTTTTTACAAATTCACTAAAATGCGCTTTTAAGCCTTCCCAGTTCTTTTCCTGTATCAGTTTTTTGTCGAACAAATAACTGCCCATACCATAACCATCTGCGCCGGCTTTTTTATACTCGAGTATATTGTCAAGGCTAACGCCGCCGGTTGGTACCAGCTTAATTTTGTTCAATGGCGCTTTAACATCTTTTATATAGCCGGCCCCAAGCACGCTGTTTGGAAATATCTTTACCATAAATGCCCCTAACGACCATGCATTATAAATTTCTGTAGGCGTAAATGCGCCCGGGAATATGGGTATGCCTTTTGCCACGCAAGTTTTAATAATATTTTCGTTTACAACGGGTGTTACAATAAATTGCGCACCGGCGTTTAGCGCGTCTGTTAATTCCTGCTCCGTACAAACGGTGCCGGCACCAATGTTTAGTTTACCAGCATAATTTTCAATAATGAAGCGTATCATATCCGTCGCACCTTCGGTATTCATGGTAATTTCGATGGTAGTAAGCCCTGCTTCGGCGTAAACAGATAATATACCACTCAGTTCATCAAACGGCATATTCCTGATAATACCAATGATCGGAACTTTTAAAAATAACTCTTCAGAAAATACGTGCTTACTCATTACTTATAGTTTGTTTTATATTTTGATAGATAATAACCTGCCCGGCAATTGTCGCTTTAATAATAGCATCGGCAGAAATAACTGTTGTGCGCTCCAATAAATTCAGCTCCTGCAACGCCAGCTTATACAATTCATACAAATTACCCCCACATGACAGGATTAACGGCACATCCTTTTTTTCGAGCAGATGGTTTATTTCCGTACCGATCAGCAATCCGCTTAAATAATAAAAGTTCTGTTTTTTGTTGAGTTTGCCGAAAAGCTGGTTGGTGCGTACCGTAAATAAGCTGTTTAATATATTAGCATCGGCAGCTTTTTTAAGGCCGGTTTTAAATGCCGCTGTTTCATCGGCCGATAATTCTACATCCCCACTACCATCTACCGAATCCTTTAATATGCTTTGGTGCGTGAGCAAGCTAAATAATTCGCCGGTCATAAAGGTTTTTATAGTGAGCAGCTTGCCGCTATTTATATGCAGGTGTTTGGAGTGCGTACCCGGTAGCACCAGTATCGCCTCCTGTTGCTGCAAATTCAATAATGCCGACAGCCCGACCAGCTGCGTTTCTTCGCCGCGCATTACTTCATCCTCACTTTTTACGCCCGATATTAAAACAACCGGGTTGGGGAAACTATCATCGGCTTCAAAAACATGTATGCTTGCACCGCTGCCGTCAACCCCAAAGGGCAACGTAGCATAAGGCAATTCCTGCATACCAATGGATGAGGATGCCATGCCCGAAACAATGATCGTTATTTGATCAAGATTGATGGATAGTTTACCCGCTAAAATATTTTTCTGATTAAGCAGCTGATCAAAAAAATATTGCTTTCGGGCTATTCCCTTATCGGCTGCATGGGCCTTCCATGAATTGAATGTGCGGGTAACCCCTTCGTCCGAAAATATTTCGCCGACGATATGCTGCCCGGTCACTTCAATTAAACGCAGCCTGAAAATGGTCGAGCCCCAATCACAGCTTAATATATATTTTTCCATTACCAGTTATGAATTGCGCCGTCGGGGCTTTTTAATATAGGTTGTTTGTATTTAGTGTTCGATGTGATCTCCATTAAAAAGGTTGCCTTTTTCGGGTCGAATTTAACACCAAGCCCCGGGTTAGGGTTCAAATACAGCTTTCCTTTTTTATAGTTGATATAGTCCTCGTTAAAATAAGGCGGGTACTCTACCCCTCCGCCAATTTCCATAATGCAACGAGAGGGGCTGCTTGAACCTAAAACATGCACCAACGCCGCCATTGATAATGGGCCGGTAAAGTGTGGTATCATGCCCACATAATGCGTTTCGCAAAGAGCGGCTATTTTTTTGAATTCCAGCAATCCCCCGGTGTTAGGCAGCGTAACACGGGTATAATTGATCAGCTGCTGTTCTATCAGCATGTTAATGTCCCATTTATCGCCAAACTGCTCGCCAACCGCTATGGGTACGGTGGTAAGCTGCCGTATGGCCCGGTAAGCATCTGTATTTTCAGAGCGGATAATATCCTCCACAAAATAAGGTTCAAGGTCCTGTATGGCAGTACATATTTTTATCGCCTCCGGCGGATCGAATCGGGTATGCAGATCAACCGCCCAGCGGCCATTACCACCAACCAGCGAGTCTATCTTTTTGCAGAATTCAATGGTCTTTTTTGAGTTCTCATAAAAATCAAACGGAACCGCGCCATCCCCACCGGTAGGCCCGATACGGTACACCCGGAAACCTTCATCAAAAACATCTTTTATTCGCTGTTCATCCGTTTTACCTTTCGAGGGCCAGCCCGCGCTGTAGCATTCTATATAATCGCGGGTAGAGCCGCCAAGCAGTTCGTATACCGGTACGCCTAACGCTTTGCCTTTAATATCCCAAAGCGCCATTTCTAAAGCACCGATGGCATCCAGCTTTTCGCGGCCCGGCGGATAGAACATGCCGCGGTACAGATCCTGCCAGATATGTTCAATCCTGAACGGGTCTTCCCCTATCATCATCTGGGCGCATTGCTCAATCATATCTTTCGAGCCGCCCTCACCAATACCTATTACGCCGCCGTCTGTTTCTATTTCAACAATGCCGCGTGCCTGGTTAAAATTGGGTTTATTATACCCCGGTGCGGCGTAGTATCTTATTTTTCTGATCTTTAAATGCGATGCGGCTTCGGTTTTAAACACCGGGAAACCAATGAATGCCGCAGCCGACCCAATAGCGGCTGTTTCAAGAAATTTTCTTCTGTGCATGACCTCTTAATAAAACAGGATGATAATTGACAGGTTTAATTTAGCGCTGAATTTAATTGTTTTTTGTCATGATATGCCATTTAAATGTGGTATATGACCACACTTTACCTGGTATAATAACCGATTGCTTTAATTTCCCGCTCTTGTCTTTGGTAACTTGCAGTAACACCCGGCTGTAATTTCCTTTTTCGTAATTATAGGTAGTGCCATCGTCGTCATATAAGGTATAGGCCGCCGGTTTGGTACCATAGTACCTTACTTCAACCGGCAGCCGCTCATCACCTAAATGGTTTTTTGCAGGTATCATCGGGATAATGCCGCCATCTTTTACATATAGCGGAATACGGTCCAAACTTGGCGTAATAGTGATGACTTCGCCATCGCCGGCATAATCGCCGGTGTAAAAATCATACCATTTTCCTTTTGGCAGAATGATCTTACGTTCCTTTTCACCGGTAAATATGGGGCACACCATCAGGTTATCACCTACCATAAACTGGTTTTTCATGTCTTTATTTACAGCGGTATTAAACTCGGTTTGCTTGGGTTGGGTTGGCTGCTCGTACGGTGTAAATTCAGGCAAAAAATTAAGCGAACGTACCGGTGGCTTGCCTTTAAAGGCATAATCGGCAAAAGCAGTATAAAAATATGGGATAAGCTGCATACGTAATTTAATTACATCGGCAACCTGTTTTTCTACATCAGGGAATGACCAGGGCTTGGTACCTGACGACCATGCGTTAAGCATGGCTAATGGCGAAAAACACACCACCTGGATACGGCGCACCCATTCTTCGGAAGTTGCCGAGCTGCGCGCCTCGGGTGTCCACAATATACCGGAGAACGAACTATTGATCAACGCGGTTATAAAATCGGGGTGGCTGTAGTAATCATCGTAAAGCACGTATGGGAATGATGCCGCGCCTGCGTTTGATGCGCGTACCAAACCGTAAGTACGCTGGTTTTTTTCGCGGAACATATCGGTTGTGAATTTCTGCATCAGCATACCATACATCTGGTGCATCTGGTCGCCATCCGTTCCTGACGGAAATTTGGCCACATCCGGGAAATACCAGCCTTCGTTTACGTTACCATCGTTCTCATCCATTTTATAACCACTTACGCCCAGGCTTAAATGTTCTTTATTAAAGTAATCTTTTATCAGGGATGTTGCTGCAGGTAAGGTAAAATCAGGGGCCAAACCGCGCCATACGGTATGTGAACCTGATAACGGCATTAAAGGTTGATACAAGGGCGATTGCGGCGATACCCAGCCATGCATCCACAAATTAACTTTTACACCCAAGCCCGTCATGCTATTTACAAACTTACCGGGTTCCGGGAAACGCCCGGCATCCCATACGTATGAACATGGGTAGGCCTTGCTTTGCCAGCCCGGCTCCAGCCCGATAACCGAAAGCGGGATATCATGTTTTTCAAAATCTGCCACTTCTTTTTCAACCTGGTTCTGGGTATATAACGAAGGAGTGCGGTGCCAAAAGCCAAGTCCCCATTTGGGTGGTAAAAATCCGCCGCCCTGAAACAGGTTGTACCTGCACACCGCATCCATAATGGTAGGGCCGCCAAATACATATAGCTCTACGCCGGCTGCAGGTATCAGCATCTCCACATTATCAGCGTAAGGCACGGTCGACCAGTTTTTTCTGTCCGTATTCCTGTCAACTGCCGCGGGTTGGTCTTTACTATCCAAATGTACCGAAGTGCCTACCCAAACATCAATATATCGCGCGGCATTAATAAACACACCATAGCCTTTTGATGAAACATAAAATGGCACCGGCGCATGCGTGGTGCCATCGTCAACACCGTTATAGTGGTTTACATGTAAACGGTAAGCGAAGCCTCTTATCTGGGTTCTTTTAAAATTAAGCCCCAGGCCGAATATTTTCTCCTGCCTGTCCAGCGGAAATTTAAGGTAGGTTTTACCATTATGTATCTCGGCCGTTATTTCACTTTTATCCAGCGGAAAAGAAACAGCAGGCATATTGCTGATAGCCTCTTTTCGCGGCTTCGCTCCCGATGCGGTCAGGAAGTTAACCTTATCCGGAGTACCTACTTTTACCGACCATACACCCGGTACAACTTCTTTCCAGATCAAATTATTGTTTTGCGCCACGGCTACCGAACTGCCGAGAACCAGCAGGCTTATATATAGAATACGTTTCATAAATAGCAAAATTGGTTTATGCTTAATCGATTAAGCAATATTATTAAAAAAATTGGAATCATCCTAAGTATTTATTTTCTTTCGGACGATTCCCGGGCCATCAGCTTGCTTTCTAATAATATTTGCTTTATTTCCTGTTTCGGGTCCCTGATCTTTTTTATAAGTATATCAACTGCATTTTTGCCCAGTTCATCCATTGGCTGCCATATATAGGTGATAGGGCAATAGTACAGGTCGAAACCTTCGGCCTGGCCAAAACTTACAATGGCTATATCCTTTGGTATTTTTAAACCGAGCTTGTCAATATATTTTAAGCCGTTAACAGCCAGGCTGTAGGTTGCAAAAATAATAGCGTCTACCCTGTCATCGCCGGCTATCATTACATCAATCGCTGTTTTTATTTCATCTTCAATATGATGGATGTTTATTTTTTGCAGCCATTTTTTATTAAAAGCAAGGCCGGTATCTTTAAGTGATTCGGTATATCCTTTAACCCGCTCCTGCATGTGATGAAGTTTGGATTGATAAGCTATAAAACCTATCCGGCGGTAGCCGTTATCAGCCAAATGTTTACCCGCATCAAAAGCCGACCGGTAATGATCGATAGAAACCTGGTTGGTTTGCAGTTCAGGAAAATACCTGTCGAGCAGTACAAAAGGGATATTTTTATCGATGAGGTAACTGATCTGTTTTTCTGATTTTTCGGAGGATATAATAATAAACCCATCTACCTGTCGGTTAATAAGCACATCCATCAGGTTAGATGATTTTAAAGCGCTTTCGTCCGAGCTGCCAATCACTACGGTATAACCGTTATGGCGTGCCTCATCTTCAACTATGCGGGCTATATTGGCAAAAAACGGATTTGAAATATCGGCCAGTATCAGGCCCAGTGTTTGTGTTTTCCCGCTGCGCAGGCTTTTTGCCAAATAATTAGGTTCGTAATTTAATTCTTTAGCTATTCGCTTTATTTTTAAGCTTACTTCTTTCCCTACCCGGCTCTCCTTTTCCTTTCCATTCAACACGTACGATACCAGCGCAACTGATACGTTTGCCTCGCGTGCAATGTCTTTCATGGATGGCCTTTTTTTTATCATAGGTAGTTTGGGTTGGGTAAAGTACCGGCAGCAAATATAAAATTGCATTTCGATATGGCCCTGTGCTTAAATGAATAATTTATTTTTATGAATGATTGAAGTTGAATAACTTACAGATACGATAAGATGAAGCGGAGCATTAGCAGTCATTCATTTTAAAATAAACAACAGCCATCCTCATTCGTTAATTTTATATTATATTCGTTTTAAATTAAAAATTTGTGAGCGCTATTCATTTACTTCCTGATGATGAATTGACCCAACTTTTACGGGATGGAGATGAATTAGCTTTTACCGAAATTTACAACCGTTACTGGGATAAATTATATTACACAGCTCATAGATTATTAAAAGATACCGACGCGGCCGAAGAAATAGTTCAGGATGTTTTTTTACTGTTATGGAAAAAAAGAGAGGCGCTGGCTATTAAAAATTTAACTACTTACCTGGCTGCAATGACCCGTTATTCGGTTTATCGTTTTATCTCGAAAGATAAAAACAGTAAAAAACAGGAAAATATTATTGGCCTTTTAAGCGCCGAAGCTGTATCAGAAATAGACATTGACAATAAATTATTATTGGAGATAATTACCGAACTGTCAAACAAACTGCCCGAAAAATGCCGCCTGGTATTTCAATACAATAAATTACAGGATATATCACTGGCTGATGTAGCCGAGCAATTGAACATATCGCAAAAAACTGCCGAGGGACACTTAACCAAAGCCCTCAAAGAAATAAGGACCAGCCTGGGCAACGCCATGGGTATTTTCCTGTTTTAACAGTTAACTTCTCTATAATTCCGCTTCACAACCGTTCACATTCATTTAATTTCAAAAAAATCACTTTTGCACCAAGGGTATTTGGCCCTGACTTGACTCTATAGTATTAAATAGGGTTATAAAAGTCCAAGATGAGTACAAATGAATTAAAACGCCTGGCACAAAAATACTTTGCAGGCACCGCATCAACCGAAGAAAAAACAAAACTTCATGAATGGTATGATGCCACCAACGATGGTTGGGTAGAAACTGTTAATACCGATGAGCCTGAAACCGAAGATCAGGTAAAACAACGCATATTTAAAGATCTGCAAAAACGTATCCTGCTTGAAAAAGAAGCAGAAGCACCAAAGGCTATCCGTCATAATTTTTCACTGAAACGTATTTTAATGCCTGTAGCCTCGATCGCGGCAGCGTTAATAGTTGGTTTCTTTGCCTATCAATATTTTAACCAACCTGTTGTTGAATTACCAATTGAAAAACAAATAGTAAAAGCACCTTCAAACAAGGTGATACAAATTGTTTTGGCTGATGGATCGAAGGTATGGCTTAACGCCGGTTCGGTGTTTAAATATCCTCACCAGTTTAATGGTAAGGTTCGCGAGGTTGAATTGGTTGAGGGCCGCGCATTCTTTGATGTGAAACACATGGACGATCATCCTTTCATCGTAAAAACCAACAATTTGAACGTTACGGTTTTAGGAACATCGTTTGATGTACGTTCTTACAAACGTGAAAAAACCACTAAGGTGAGTGTAGTGACCGGCAAAGTTGGTATAACCATACCTAACGAGCCTACCAAAAAAGCGATTATGCTGGTTGCTAAAGAAGAGGTTGTTTTAAGCACAGCGACCAACCACGTGGTTAAAGAGCCAACGCGCGAAACCGTAGTAAACTTATGGTGTAAAGATGTATTGGTATTTGAGCAAGAAAGCCTGGCCAATGTATTTAAGGCTATAGAGAAAAAGTACAACACCAAAATTACGGTTGAAAATAAAGAACTGTTAAACGAACGCATAACTATAACGTTGGGCAACCAACGCCTTGATACAATTATGGAAGCAATAAAATTCAGTAAACCTTTTAACTATAAAATGGCCAATGACAGTACAGTAGTAGTGAAATAAAACCTTTGTTTCTTAGAAGCTAAGAAACAAAAAAACCGGGAACATAATATGCCCCCGGAGTAAGATTAGCCGGCTGTGAATATGCTTGAGACCCATTAACAGCAACGGCTCAGTTTAACAATATCATTTAAACCATTACAAAGATGAAGAATTTTTACGGCAAATCATTGCCCATACTTCGAAAATGCATGCGCATTTCTACACTAATTATTGGAATCCAGGTATGCTGCACCGCGCTGCTGGCAGCTAAGGGCACACGCGCCCAGGAAATGAACTTAAATGTGGACAAGGCAAGCGTTAAACAAGTGTTTAAACGCATTGAGCAACAGGCTAATATTACTTTCGTGTATGACGCCCAAGTGATCAATAAATTACCGGCTTTAACCTTACACATTAGTAAACAACCCCTTGCCGAAGTATTAAGCGAACTACAGGAAAAAACCCGCCTGCAATTTAAACAGGTAGGTAATTTTGTTGGCGTTGCGCAAAGCATAAATAGCATGCCGGTGCTTACCCCAGGCATTAATGCCGAAGCAACAGCCGCTACTATTAAAATAGGTGGTATTGTACGTGATGCCAGCGGGCAGCCATTAATTGGTGTTAACGTTTCGCTAAAAGGTACACAAAGCGGTACACAAACCAATGTAAACGGCCAGTTTAGTCTTGATGCCAACATTGGCGACGTATTGATATTTAGCTATATAGGCTATTCCAGAAAAGAAATTACCATTACATCACCTGCACAGCTAAGTGTTTTGCTGGATGAAGATTCGAAACAGCTAAGTGAAGTTGTGGTAACCGCTCTGGGCATTAAAAAAGAAAGAAAAGCGTTAGGTTACTCGATAACCGAAGTAAAAGGCGACGAGCTTACCCAGGCCAGAGAGCCTAACGTAATGAATGACCTGGAAGGTAAAGTTGCAGGCTTGAACGTTAGCCCTACCGCGGGTGGCCCGGGTTCATCATCAAACGTAATTATTCGTGGTGTATCCAGCTTAACGCAAACCAGCCAGCCATTATATGTAATTAACGGCGTGCCTATGGAAAACAACCCCAACAGCGCTCCGGGATCACAATATGATAACCAGGCTGATATGGGCGATGCTATTGGCAACTTAAATCCGGATGATATTGAAACCATATCGGTACTAAAAGGCGCCGCGGCATCTGCATTATATGGGTATCGTGGTAAAGCCGGCGTTATTTTAATTACTACTAAGAGCGGTAAAGGCAACAGCATAGAGTTTAACTCAAATTATGTAGCCGAAACTGCCATAAACTCTACCAACTGGCAATACGTGTATGGCCAGGGTGCAAACGGTGTTAAACCTGCCGACGCGCTTACTGCCTTTCAATCAGGCCAGTCAAGCTGGGGAGCCAGGCTGGATGGAACAAATGTTATTCAGTTTGATGGTGTTTCGCGCCCATATATAGCGCAAACCAATAATATTAAAAACTTTTACCGTACCGGTGGTACGGCAACCAATACCATAGCCTTTAACAAGAGTTTCGAGGGCGGATCGATCCGTTTTTCGGCCAGTGATCTTACGAATACCGCGATCACGCCAAACTCAGGTTTAAACAGGCAAACATTCAATTTAACTGCCAATTATAATCTTACCAAGCATTTAACCATTGATGTACGCAACAATTATATATTAGAGCAGGCACACAACAGACCGTTCCTGAGCGATGGGCCGGGCAACTCAAACTTCAACGTGACCTTGTTACCTACCAGTGTTGATGTTAACACATTGAAAAAAGCAGTAAATGCTGATGGCAGCGAATATGGCTATTCAGGCAACACATTTGCCACCAACCCATGGTTCGCGGCCGAAAAATTCATCAACAACACTAATCGCGAAAGGTTAATATCATCAGCTACCTTACGCTATAATTTTGATGATGGCTATTTTATTCAGGCCCGCGCAGGCAGGGATGCTTACAATGATCGTTTTACTGGTGTAGTACCAACCGGTACAGCTTATCGCCCGCTTGGAACACTATCAGAAACCACAACCAACTTCTCTGATCTGAATACCGATGTTTTGTTTGGTAAGACCTACAAGATCGGTGATTTTTCGCTTATCCCGAATATCGGCGGTAGCTATCGCCGTACAAAATCAGAGTTATTTACCATGAGCGGTAATAATTTTATTGTACCAAATGTATATGTAATAAGCAACATCGCTCAGGCTAATCCTTTGGTTTATACCCCGTCAGATCAGGAAGTGCAATCGGTATACGGAACACTTGAGTTAGATTATAAGAACTATTTATATTTAACCGGTTCGGTACGTAACGACTGGTATTCTACCCTGGCTACGCCCGGTATTAACAATGCTTTAAATAAAATATATCCTTCAGTTAACGGATCATTCGTTTTCTCTGAATTTGTACATAACGACTGGCTAAGCTTTGGTAAACTGCGTGCGGGTTTTGCACAAGTGGGTCAGGCTACCTCTCCTTATCAAACACAGTTAGCCTATAACTTTAACGGTGCAATAAATGGCAGCCCGCTTGGTGTAATTGCAAATGCCAATGTACCTAACAGCAGTTTAATTGCCTCGTTAGCAACCGAGTTGGAAATTGGTACAGAAATGCGTTTTTTAAATGATCGTTTAAGCTTGGATGTTACCTGGTACAACAAAAACTCAAAAGACGAGATAGTTGCTGCTCCGGCATCAATTACCTCAGGTTATGGTGGTGCCATACTTAACATTGGTAAACTGCAAAACAGGGGTGTTGAATTTTTAATTTCGGGCACACCGCTTAAATCAGATAATTTTCATTGGACAACTTCATTGAACGGATCAATAAATAATAACAAAGTTATTTCATTGGCGGCAGGCCAAACCAGCCTTCCCGGTGCTACCTCGCGTTCAGGAAACGGTTTTACACAGGATATAGTTGGTTTACCGGTTGATCAGATCATGGCTTTTGATTACAAGCGTGACGCAACAGGCGCAATTGTAAAAGATGCAAGCGGCATCCCGGTACAAGGCGATCTGAAAGCTTATGGTTCTGCTTATGCTAAATGGATAGCAGGCTGGAATAACGAATTTGCTTACAAAAAGTTTAGCCTGTCTGTTTTAATTGACGGTAAGTTTGGCGGTAAAATATTCTCGGCTACTGATTATTATGGTTATGTATTGGGTTTACACCAGGCAACATTGGCTAACCGCGACGCGTTAGGTACAAATGCTTCAACTTATTATACCACACTGGCTAATAATGTTTCGAGCCTGTTTGTACAAAACGCCAGCTTTATCAAGCTGCGCCAGGCAACGTTAGCTTACAGTTTGCCTGCAAATATGTTTCACGGCGCTATAAAAACAGCCTCGATAAGCCTGGTTGCACGTAACCTGTTTTACCTGTTAAAAAGAACGGACAATATCGATCCGGAATCTGATTACAGCTATAATGCAGAAGGTTTGGAATTAGGTGGAGTTCCCGCGACAAGAACTTATGGCTTGAACCTGAATGTTAAATTCTAATTATTAACTACTACTAATCTTACTAAAGATGAAAAAGATATTTATATACGCTACGCTCATTTTTGCAGGTGTGGCTGTTTCAACGGGCTGTAGAAAGGATTTTGAAAAAATAAATACCAACCCGGCTACCTATAACCAGGCTAACTTTGATCCTAATTATGTATTAACCAGCGCCCAGTTAGGCTACTCGGGCAGTACCGATTTTAGCTATGATACCTGGAGAGCTAACCTGATCTATTGCTCAACCATGATGCAGGGCCTATCAACTGTTATCAGCTATTGGGCAGGCGATAAATACATTCTTAACGCAGGTTACACTGCGGCTTATTGGGGATTTTCAGGTACTACACCAACAGCAGGCGATGGCGCCTATCCTGAGCAGGTAAGGCCGATAGTTGACGTGGTACAATCAACCACAGGTAAAACCCAATACAAAAACCTGCACCAAATTGCCCGGATCATGAAAGCGTTGATCTTTGAACGTATAACCGACCTGTATGGTGATGTACCTTACTTCCAGGCGGGTGTGGGTTATTATGATAAAAATTACTTCCCGGTTTACGATAAGCAACAGGCTATTTACACTGATCTGCTTAACGAAATATCCGACGCTACCGCGCAATTAGATCCAAACGGCGATAAACCGACAGGTGACAAATATTATGGCGGCGATATCGCTAAATGGAAAAAATTCGGCAATACGCTTTTACTGCGTGTAGCTATGCGTTTAAGCAAGGTTGACCCTACAACTGCCAAAACTTACATTCAAAAAGCGGTTGGTAATACCATGGCCAGCAATGCTGATGATGCTTTCTTTTTGGGCGATGCAGCCGGTGGCCGTACTACCGTTAACCGTAACAGCCAGATACTTTTGGGCGATGGCGGACAAGAAAATTACTACACCCGGTGGTCAAAAACATTTATTGACTTTTTAAAGACCAATAACGACCCACGCTTATCAAAGATCGCGGTAACTAATTTATATGTTACCGATGCATCTAAAGATCAAAATCCGGGCGCAAATGCAACCTTTGCTGCACAAAAAGGTATGCCAAACGGCAAGGACCTGAGCGGTATACCCGCACAGGATGTACGCCAGGACGCGAGCTTTACCGCGTTTACCGATTATTCATCACCAAGCCCGGCTTTGATTAAACGTAACGGGCCAACCTTTGTGCTTACCTACGGCGAGTCTGAATTATTATGGGCCGACGCGGCACAACGTTTTGGCATAGGTGGCAGCGCCGCGCAACATTATCATGATGGTGTGGTAGCATCAATGACCTATTTAAGCGAGTACGACGCGGCAGCAGCCATACCAACTGCCGATGCGGAAACCTATATGACGGCTCACCCTTATGTAGCTGCCAATGGCCTGCAAATGATCAACACCCAATATTGGGCATTAAACAACACCATGCTTGATTTTTATGAATCATGGTCAAACTGGAGAAGAACAGGTTTCCCTGCACTGGTTCCGGTAAATTATCCAGGCAATAATACCGGCGGTACCATTCCGCGCCGTTTCCCATACCCGGTTAGTGAAGCAGGTACTAATACTGCAAACTATAATGTGGCACACAATGCCGTGGTCGGTGGCGATCTTTTGACTTCCCGTGTTTGGTGGGATTCTCAATAAGTTGAATGATTAGTTGGATCCCTGCCGTTTGGCAGGGATTTTTTTTAAATCCTGTTAAATTTTACAATTGAATTTTTAATTGCCTTATATTGTTATGGCCAGACTAAATCTTTTAGAAGAAACACGTTTTGAAAAATTACCGGTAACGGTATACCCTGACCAGCATATTGCCTCGGTTCAGGTAGCAAAACGTATTGCAAAACTAATCATCAGTAAACAACAAAATAATGAGCAGGCCGTGCTGGGCCTGGCCACTGGTGTAACACCTGTAGGGGTTTATGCCGAGCTGGTAAAAATGCACAAAGCAGGCGAGCTGAGTTTTAAAAACGTAACCACCTTTAACCTGGATGAGTACTACCCCATGAAGCCCACAGCGGCCCAAAGCTATGTAACCTTCATGAACGAAAACCTGTTTAACCATATCGACATCGATAAAAAGAATATACATATCCCCGACGGCATACTCCAACAAAATGATGTGGCCCGTTTTTGTGAAGAATATGAACAAAAAATAACAGCGCTTGGCGGCCTTGATCTGCAGATATTAGGCATAGGCCGTACCGGTCACATCGGTTTTAACGAACCGGGATCGGCACCAAATTCAGGTACTCGCCTGGTCACGCTGGATGACCTTACCCGAAATGACGCAGCTCGTGATTTTGGCGGAAAAGAAAATGTGCCTGCCAAAGCCATCACCATGGGTATAGGCACCATATTCAAGGCCCGTGAAATTATTTTAATGGCCTGGAACGAAAAGAAAGCCCCTATCATAAAGAAGGCTGTCGAAGGTGAAATATCAGGCGATGTGCCGGCTACCTTCCTGCAATTGTCAGACCATGTAGAGTTTGTTTTGGATGAGGGCGCCGCATCAGCCCTAACCCGTTTTGATACGCCATGGCTGGTTAAAGATTGCGAATGGACTACCCAGCTTAAAAAGAAAGCTATCATTTGGTTAGCGAACACGGTTAACAAGCCTATTTTAAAACTGACCGAAGAAGATTATAATAATCACGGTATGGCGCAGTTGGCTGTTGAGCAGGGCCCGGTGTATCATATCAATATTGATATTTTTAACCAGGTACAACATACCATTACCGGGTGGCCGGGAGGCAAGCCTGATGCCGATGATTCGCAGCGACCGGAAAGAGCATCGCCGGCGGTTAAACGTACCATTATCTTTTCACCTCATCCGGATGATGATGTGATATCAATGGGCGGCACGTTTATCCGTTTGGTTGACCAGGGGCATGATGTGCATGTGGCTTACCAAACATCGGGCAATACCGCAGTGTGGGATGATGATGTGCTGCGTTATATGGAATTTGCTATAGACTTTAATCAAAGTATTGGTGATGATAACAGCAAGCTCACCAGTATTTATGAAGATATGCGCGCGTTCTTCGCCAAAAAACAACCTAATGAAATAGATACGGCCGAGATACGTGCAGTAAAGGGCTTTATCCGTAAAAGCGAAGCTATATCGGGTGCGCGGTACGCGGGTTTGGCTGATGATCATATTCATTTTATGGCGCTGCCATTCTATGAAACCGGGAAAACGAAGAAGAATGCGGTTAGCGATGCAGATATACAACTCACCATTGATTTGTTGCAGCAAGTTAAACCACAGCAAATATTTGCCGCCGGCGACTTTGCCGATCCACACGGAACACATGTGGTTTGCTTTAATATTATACTGGCAGCCTTGAATCGCCTAAAGGAAACCGAAAGCTGGGTAAAAGATTGCTGGTTATGGTTGTACCGCGGTGCCTGGCACGAGTTTGATACTTACGAAATTGAAATGGCGGTACCGTTATCACCTAAAGAGGTATTACGTAAGCGCAACGCTATTTTCAAGCACCAGTCGCAAAAAGACAGGCCGGTTTTCCCAGGCGAGGATGCCCGCGAGTTTTGGATGCGTGCCGAGGACCGTAACCGCGAAACAGCACATTGCTATGATAAATTGGGCCTTGCTGAGTATGAGGCCATGGAAGCTTTTGTACGCTATCAATTTTAATAAATAGTCGTATATTTTGAGATGATCGCGCCGCCTGTAATGAGGGCAGGTGGTGCCGGTCATTCTGTTTTAAACCGAATTAAAATGAAATATGTATTTTCTCTGCTATTGGCAGGATTTATTGTGACAAACGCTTTTTCGCAGCAGAAAAATCCTGCGTTAAATGATCTGCATATAAAATGGGAAGTGATAGAGAATAACCACAACAATAAGCCGCAATCGCTCACCGCGCTTACTTTATCCGCTCATCAGCAATTTGCCTTACCTGCAAAAGGCTGGAAGATCTATTTCAACTTCTCGGAACCGATACTGCAAACCGTTAATACTGACGTAAGCATTACCCATATAAATGGCGATCTGTTTTGCCTTTCGCCTACTAATAATTTTAAAGGCATCGCCAAAAATGATTCGCTAAAAGTTGAATTTATAGCTGCAAACTGGCTCATCAACATCACCGACGCTCCGCAGGGCTTTTATTTAGTGTGGGATAAAACGCCTGCGCAGGGCTATGCCATTAACAACCTGTTTTTAAAACCATCTACCGAAGCGAAACAGTTTTTACGTACGCCTGTGGATAAGGTCGAGGCTGCAACACCGCAATCTGTTTACGAACAAAATAAAAGCATACGCGATATACCTGCGGATAGCCTCATCAAAATATTCCCTACACCCGAAAGTTACAGACAAACTACCGCCCGCTTTATGCTGGATGGCGGAGTAAATATTTTTGCGGATGCAACGTTTAATAAAGAATCGATCTACCTGAAAAAGGAGCTCTCTAAACTATTGCTCCCTGCTCCCCCATCGGCAAAAAAAAGCATTGAACTGCTAAAAAAACCACTACCGGCTGAGGGTTATGAACTTACAGTAACCGGTAATAAAATCACGATTGCCGCTTCATCAGGTGCGGGTATTTTTTATGGAATACAATCGCTTAAAACATTGATACCGGCACAGGCTTATCAGCAAAAACAAAGTGTTATCATAATAACGGGTGTAGATGTAACTGATAAGCCCCGATTTGCTAACCGCGAGGTCATGCTGGATGTAGCACGCAATTTTCAGCCAAAAGCGCAGGTATTAAAATTGTTGGACCTGATGGGTTTATATAAACTGAACATACTGCACCTGCATTTAACTGATGATGAGGGCTGGCGTTTAGCTATCGCTACCCTACCCGAACTTACGGCAGTGGGCGCAAAAAGAGGACATACCTTAACTAATTCACAGCATTTGCAGCCCTCGTTTGGCTCAGGGCCGTTTATAAGCAATACATCAGGCAGTGGGTTTTATAGTCGCATTGATTTTATAGAAATATTAAAATATGCCACTGAACATCATGTTACTATTATCCCCGAAATTGAAAGCCCCGGCCATGCGCGCGCGGCTATTAAAGCGATGGACTTTCGCTATAACTTTTATGCTAAACAGGGTGACCTAATAAAGGCAAAGCAATATTTACTGCGCGATTTGAAAGATAGTTCCAAATATACCTCCGTACAATACTGGAACGATAACGTGATAGATGTATCGCTGCCATCAACCTATAATTTTATTGAAACAGTTACTGCCGAAATTAAAAAAATGTATGCCGAGGCCGGGGCGCCATTGCAAACTATTCATTATGGCGGCGATGAAGTGCCTGCGGGGGTTTGGGAAAAGTCGCCTGCTTACCTGGGTTTGGCTAAAGCCGATACCGCCATAAAAAACACCGATGATCTGTGGGTTTATTATTACGGAAAGGTAAATAATATCATGAAAGCGCATGGTTTATACATTACCGCCTGGGAAGAAGTAGGTACGCACAAAGTTGTACAGAGCGGTAAAAAAGTAAATGTTATTAATCCGGCTTTAGCCGATAAAAATATACACCTGGAGGTTTGGAACAATGTGCTGGGCTGGGGCGCCGAAGACCTGGCTTATAAACTGGCTAACAGCGGTTACAAAGTCATCCTATCCTGCGTAAGCAACCTGTATTTTGACATGGCCTATGCCAAAGCGTTCGGTGAACCGGGTTTATATTGGGGAGGTTACACAGATGTTGATCAGCTGTTTCAATTTATACCGTACAATTATTTTAAAAACACAACGAAAGACAAAATGGGTAATCCGCTCAACGCATCCGTATTTTTAAATAAAGAAGCGTTAACAGACGCGGGTAAAAACAATATTGTAGGTTTACAAGGCGCATTATGGGCCGAAACCTTAAAATCGCCCGAAAAAATGGAGTATATGTTGCTGCCTAAATTATTAGGATTAGCCGAGCGTGCCTGGGCCAAAGACCCGCAATGGGCCACAGAAACCGATACAACAAAAAGCAAAACGTTGTATAACGAAGCCTGGTTGCATTTTGTAAATGTATTGGGTAAACGTGAATTGCCGCGCCTGACTTATTATGCCGGTGGTTTTAATTATCGCATACCCACAGCGGGAGCGACAATCAAAAACGGACAGATCGTGGTCAATTCCCAATTCCCTGGGTTTGAGATTCATTATACTGAGCTGGATAAACCATTATCGGTAAATAGCCCTGTTTACAATGGCCCTATCAGCATTAAAGGCAAAATAAAATTGGCCCTGTTTAATAATGCGGGGCGTGCGGGTAAAGCAGTCAGCATCACCAATTAATGTCGCACCATATCCCCTGCTGGTCTCTTTATTTAATGCTATGGTCTACTTTATTTTTCGGGTACATTAGTAATGTGCAATTTGCAGCTGTCTGATAATACCCCAATTATGAACAGGAACCTTTTTTTACTCACTTTACTGCTTTTTTCACCATCCTTTTGGATATTGCCGGTTTATGCGCAACAAGGCAGCATCACCATCAACGGAAAAATTACAGCGGCAGAGGATGCCCAGCCGGTTGCACAGGCCAGCATCCGTATTGACAGGAAAGGCGTTGGCACTGCCACCAACGCGTTGGGTGCATTCGCTTTAATTATACCTGCCAATAACCTGGCCGATAGCCTGAAAATATCATGCATCGGTTTCAAAACTAAAACATTTGCCATCAATAAATTCAAAAACGGCGACGAGTTAAACATCGCCCTTGAAAAAAACACGACAGAGCTCAAGGAAGTTAAAATAGTTTACTATGACGCACAAAAGATTATACAAAAAGCGATAGACCGTATACCCGAAAACTATATTAATCATCCGCATATACTGCGCGGGTTTTATCGCATGTATACGTTCAATGAAAGTGATCCGCTGCAATTATCGGAGGCTGTATTTGATGTGTATAACTATGGTTATGCCGATAAGCATGCCGACCTTTTCAGGCTGATAAAAGCGAGGAATGAAAAAAACACGCGCGATTTTAATTCGGTTGAGCTTGGCCAAAAACCCAATTCTATTTTTGAAGATGACATTATAAATCACATTAACGTAAGCGGGTTTCTGAACGATGCAGGGCTAAAAAAACACCAGTTTGAAGTAGCGGAAGTGGTAGACTTTCAAGGCTACCAGGCTTACCAGATTGATTTTAAAGAAAAGCCCGGAATAACAGAAGGAACCTTTCGCGGGCGCATGTACATTGACACCAAAACTTACGCTTTTATCTATTTTGATTATGGCATGAGCCCGTCGGGCATAAACGACGGGGGCTTAAGCACCTTTTTAACGCATACCATGGTAAGGGCGGGAGGCGTAGAAATTGATCTGAAACAAGACCATGCAACAGTAAGCTACCAGGAAGTAGGGCACCAATGGGTGCTTTCAAGTATGGCCGGCAACAATGTTTTATCGGTAAAAAGCCCCGAAGCGGCTAATGGCTTTACTGCTAACGTAAAATTCAATTACCAGGTAACAGCGGTAGATACCGTTGCAAAAGAATCGTTTAGCTCAAAGATAGGGCGTAATGAGAGCCTGAATAACCACGCCAGCGATACCGGCTCAAAGTTTTGGAAAGATTATAACATACTTTTGTCTGATTATAATACCGAGGATATTTTTAACCTGATTCAGGATATTAATAAAACAAGCAAGCAAAAAACCAATTAATGATCGGCTCAAACAAAAATTGCCGGTAAATGCTTAAACTAATATGAAAAAAGATAAATGGATAATTGGTTTGGCGGCCGGTGCAGGTGCTGTATTATTGGGCGCTGTAGGTTATAAATTACTTTCAAGAGATATCCCAAAAGGCGCCACAGCAGTACAACCGTTTGATATAGACAGATATTTAGGCAAATGGCATGAAATTGCACGCCTGCCTAATAGCGTTGAAAAAGATATAGATCACCTTACCGAAGATTACATCAGGCAAAAAAACGGCTCGATCAAAGTTATCACCCGGGGATTGAACAGGGAAACCGGAAAGCATGTTGAAGCAATTGGTAAAATGAAACTGGCGGGGAATGAAAATACAGGTATGCTGAAAGTTTCGTATTTCCGTCCGGTATTTTTAGCTTATAATATTTTGGATATGGATCCCGATTATAAATACGCAATGGTGGCTGGCAATAACCTGGAAACTTTATGGATATTATCACGGGATCAAACCATCCCCGATGATATTAAAGCCCGTTTTTTGTATAATGCAGCAAAGATAGGTTTCATCATTGAACACCTGGATTGGATGAAACAGCCCAACTTACAGCCTGATATTGAAGATTAGAATTTTCACTCCAAATTTTTCTGTTACCTTTACGGCCTTTAATAACGGCTTGTTTTTTTGATAATTTATACTGTCAAAATGAAAGAATGGCCGGTTCAACTGATCTCCTGAAACTGCTTTAATAGCAGTAAACGCTCAATTTTTTGGTTTTGGACCGATCTGTGCTAACCCGTTTTATACAATTTTTAGCTAAATGTTAACTGTAGAAAAGATCGGCGGCACCTCAATGGCCGCTTTAAAAGAAGTACTCTCTAACATCGTCCTTTATAAAGAGGACCATATTTATAACCGTGTTTTTGTAGTATCGGCCTTTTGGGGCGTTACCGACCTGTTGCTGGAGAATAAGAAGACCGGAGCGCCGGGCGTTTATCATAAAATAGCCAAGTACCAGGATTTCCATGGCACCCTGCACGAACTTACGCTAAAGCTTAAAGAAATTAACCGTCGTTATACCGATTTGGGGCTGGATGTTGCTGCCGCAGATTCGTTTATTGAAAAGCGCATTAATGATTCGCAGCATTATCTGGAGAACTTTGCCAGCATATTGGCATCGGGCTATGTGAGTAAAGACAGTATTTTACAGGCTGCCCGTGAAATACTGGCCTCTATCGGCGAGAGCCATTCGGCCTTTGTGTTAACCAACATTTTACAAAACAAAGGGTATAATGCTACCTGTGTTGATCTGAGCGGTTTTGACGATACAAAATCATACACCATTGATCAGCGTATCAGGCATACTTTTAAACAAATTGACCTTAAAAATACCATTTGCATTGCTACCGGCTACACTAAAGGTACCGAAGGTATTATGCGTGAATTTGATCGCGGCTACTCCGAAGTTACTTTCAGCAAGATAGCCGTTGAGCTTAAACCGGCGGAGGCTATCATTCATAAAGAATACCACCTTTCAAGCGCCGACCCCGGCATTGTGGGTATTGAAAATTGCATCCCGGTAGGTAATACCAATTATGATATTGCCGACCAGTTAGCGGATGTGGGCATGGAGGCTATCCACCCTAAAGCTTCAAAACCATTAGAAATTCACGGCATTAACCTGCGCATTAAAAATACGTTCGACCCCGCACACCCGGGTACATTAATCACTACCGACTACATTTGCCCGCATAAACGGGTTGAAGTAATTACCGGTACGGATAAGGTGGTCATGATAGATGTGTTCGACCCGTTGATGGTAGGCAACGCAGGATCTGACTTACAGATCATGCAGATATTTGCCGAATTTAATATCAGCTACATCTTTAAAGTAACCAGCGCCAACAGTATTTCTATACTAATTTGGGAAAAGCACTTCGATAAAAAACTGGTAAAAGTGCTTGCCGCGGCTTTTGAAAAGATCACGGTTGAGAAAATGGCGATGGTTTGTTTGTTAGGTACCAATATGGATCAGCCTGGCTTGTTGGCTAAAGCAACTACGGCGCTTACCGAAAATAATGTAAACATTAAAAGTGCCGGTGTTGCTTTGCGTAAAGTAAACATTCAATTTCTGGTAGCTAGGGAAGACTTTAATACTGCAGTAAAAGCATTAAATAAAGCATTGGCCTAAAAAAGATGGCGGTTGTTTTTTATTAAAGACTTTACGTACAAGCGAACAGTTTTTTCAAAACATCTAATATTACAGCTATTTTTAGTACATGAATTATTCTATAGACCACAAAAGCCCTATCCCATTACATGCCCAGGCCGAAACAGTTTTAAGAAACTTGATTGAGCAGGAGGATTATCAAAATGGCAAGGTTTTACCTAATGAAGTTGAACTTGCAAAAAAGCTGGCCATATCACGCACTACGCTTAGGCAAGCCATATCTAAATTAGTTTTCGAGGGCCTATTGATACGCAAAAAACGTATCGGGACAAAGGTTGCCCAGGGATGTGTGAGCTCGAAATCGACCAACTGGCTAAGTTTTTCGCAGGAAATGAAACTGAGGAACATTCCTATTAAAAACTTCGAACTGCATGTTACCTGGGTATTGCCGGATGAAAAATTAGCTAATTTTTTTGAAATAAAAACCAACCGCAACATATTAAAGATGGAAAGGGTTAGAGGTAAACCGGATGAACCATTTGTATACTTTGTATCCTATTTTCACCCACGCGTTGGCCTAACCGGCGACGAGGATTTTAAAAGGCCTTTGTACGAGTTGCTTGAGCTGGATCACTCGGTTATTGCTACCTTATCAAAAGAAGAAATAAGCGCCACCGCAGCTGATGCATTTATTGCCGGTAAGCTTAAAGTAGCGGTGGGCAGCCCTGTATTATTGCGCAAACGTTATGTATTTGACCAGGGAGAAAGGCCCATTGAATATAACTTAGGTTATTATAAAGCCGACAGCTTTGTATACACGGTTGAAAGTTCGCGGTAAATGCTATTTATATATAAAAAGGGCCCGCTTAATAAAGCGGGGCCCTTTTTATGTATTCATCTGCCTTATTCCTCTGATTTTAATTACAGGATGTATTAGCTTTTTGCCGCATCGGCAAGTACTTCTTTATTCAGCCTGATATACTCTGCGCTGTTTTCGGCTGTGGCCAGCTTTACACCTTCGTTAGCTGTTAGTATGGCACCTTTTTTATCACCTGCTTTTAATTGAATACGGGCCTTCCAGTATTTAAGGTTGTAGGCATTAGGCTGAGCTTTGTCGGCCGCGCTGATCCATTCAAGTGCTTTGTTTATATCCTTGTTATTATTGTAGTAATAAATAGATGCAAAGTAATACGGCTTTTTCTCGCCCTGCATAGCACGATCGATATTTGCCATTACATGCGCGTCAACATCTGTTTTTAAATGTAGTGATGCTTCGGTGTATTCCCAGTTCATCTGCAACAAACAGCTGTTAACATTGGCATCGGCAAATTGCATGGTCAGCGTTTCTGTCAATTCTTTTGTTTTTTTAACCGGAACTTTAAAACGGATAAGGTCATCACTTTCTTTATAAGAATAAGCGCCCCACTGCTTTGCGGTTTTGTTCAAAATAAAGGTCCACTCCTTTTCGCCGGGAATGCTGAAAAGCCCGTACTCGCCGGCGGGTACTTTTTTATCTTCGATAGTAACCTCTTCGGTAAATTTAATGGTAGTGGCATAATTCGCGCCGGTGCGCCATACCAGTCCGTAAGGCTCAGTATAGCCAAATATTTTTCGGCCTTTTACATTAGGGCGCGAATAAGTAAGTACGATCTGCCCCAGGCCAAAGCCCTGCGTAATAGTTTGTAATGTACTTGGTTGCGGTATGGTCAGATCCTGCGCGGTTGCCGATAAAACGGTAAATGACAGCAATAAGTTGAAGTAAATAAATGCTTTTTTCATGTGATCAGTTTATTATGAGATTTATATCACTAATATACGATTGCTGATCAGGGGCGGTTGCCCGTGTGATGTAAAACGTTGTATAAAACAAAAAGCCGTCCTTTCGAGGCGGCTTTTTGAAATCAGGCTATCAAATTATCATCAAACAGTATCTTTAACGTAGCTGTTCGCAATTAGGTTACCTGTATTTATTATTTTTTATTAAAATATTATTTTTCATTTAATATACCGGTTAATTCGGCCGCTACATGCTGGGCCAATGCGGTGTAACCAGATGGTATGGGATGAGCCCCATCGCCACCCTGGTAATACTCCGGATGATCAATAGTAGCTGCCCAAAGATCATCAACCCGTATATTTTTTTGACTGGTTATATAATCGAGGGCTATTTTGTTGCGCGCCTTTATACGTTCAATAATCGGCAAAAATACCTTGGCATCCGCACGTGTATGCAACGGCGTCAATGTGGCCCAAATCAGTTTGGCGTTAGGGGCATTATCACGTATGGCTTTTACAAAGCCCGGGAAAGCTTGTTTGTACTGTTCTTCGGTATAGCCAAAGCCGTGCAAACCGTTATCAAACTCCACAATATCAAATTTATGATAGCTCATAATCAGGTCTATCTCTTTTATCAGTGCCGGGTCGCAAACACTTTTTGTGGTGCTTAAACGTGCCACGTAGGCCTTGCCTTCCATCAATTTTGCCACTTCGGGATAATAACCGCGTGCAAGCGAATTACCAATAATAAGAATACGGGGCAAGGCTGAATCGTTGGTGTTAGGTATGTAAACATCCAGCCACTCAATAGGCTCTCTTTTGATGGTTTGTGCCTGGGCCATTGCAGGCAGCACATTGGACGTTAAAGCGAAGGCAAGCATCGCCGGTAATAAAAACTTAGTCTTCATATTTGATTTGATTGGTTAGTTTAAGGTCAATATCATTTGGTATCGGCATCTTTATTGTCGTCTCTTTCAACAATAATGGTACACTCGCCTATCAGTGCAGCTATAGCACCTACTGCGGCCAGCATAGGCATCAGTAAAACACCTACCACACCCAATGTTAAAGGGAACGTTGCCAACTCCTTGCCTTCCTTATCGGCAATGGTAATGCGGGTTATGTTCCCTTCGGCTATCAGCTCTTTTACTTTATTAAGCAGCCCTTCGCCGTTTATCGAGAAATATTCTTTGCTGGCCATAGTATTAATTGGTTTAATTGAGAAAATGAAGATAGTGATTTAATAAAATAACTTTCAGTAAAACTATTCATACAATTTTGGGTTTCATTTTTTATGGAAACCAACAGACTATCACCCACTCTTGCAAAAGCATTAAACGACCAAATGACCAACGAGGCGCACAACGCCCAGATATACCTTGCCTATGCCGCATGGGCAAGCGATAAAGGTTATGAAGGTATTGCCAACTTTTTGTTCAGGCATGTAAATGAGGAACGTAATCATATGATGAAATTCCTGGAATATATTTTAAAAAGAGGCGCAAAGGTGGTGGTATCTGCTATACCTGCTCCGGGGCCCGACCCAATCAGTATAAATGATTGTTTTGAAAAGGTTTTTCAATCGGAAGTAGATAATACTAACAATATATATAACCTGGTTAACATGAGCATGGCCGAAAAGGATTGGGCAACCTGGAACTTTATGCAATGGTTTGTAAAAGAACAAACCGAGGAAGAAACCCTTGCGCTTGACCTGTTGGCCAAAATAAAAGTAGCTGGCGGACCAAATGCCAAGGATGATGCTCTTTTTGCATTAGACAATGAACTGGCGAAAACACCGGATGACGCGCTGCTGGCACAAGATACATCGACAGAAAATCCATAAACCTAAAATATGCTTTAGCCAAAACGGCGGATGATTTCATAAATCATCCGCCATTTTATTTTAGTGCAGTAGTTATCTTAATTTGCCGGGACCTCAAAAAAGAAGGTGGAACCTTTGCCGATTTCGCTTTCAACCCACATTTTGCCTTTATGACGGCTAACTATCTCGTGACAGATATACAAACCTATGCCTAAGCCCGACATATGCGCCGCCAGGTTTTCAACCCGGTAAAACCTCGAGAATATTCTTTGCTGCTGATCTTTATCAATACCGATCCCAAAATCCTGTACAGATACCCGGATCTTTTTATTGACTACGCCTGCAGTTATAATAATACGATCAGTGCCCGGAGCGTATTTAATTGCGTTGGTGATCAGGTTGATGATCACCTGCTCTATACGCTGATGATCGGCATTTAAATTAATGGGCTCATTACCGTAGTGTAATTCGATACGATGCGTTATGTGCGATTGCTGCATCATTTCAGAAACATCAGTTAACAATTCGCTCAGATCAAAACTGCTATATAAAAGCGGTAGTTTACCTGTTTGTATTTTCGATACATCCAACAGATCAGAGATAAGGGTAGTTAATTTATTTACCTGTTGCAATGCTTTGTTGATAAAGGCTTTATTACGATCATCGGCCGGAAGCCCGCGCTCAATGATCTGTAAATAACCACTGATACTGGTTACCGGTGTTTTTAACTCATGGCTTGCCAGCCCGATAAATTCATCTTTTTTGGCGTTAAGCGCTTTAATTTCGCCATATAGTTTGGCATTATCCAAAGCTACGGCTGCTTGTGCGGCTACACCTGCAACCAGTTGTTCATGATCTTTAACAAATCGCCCCGGTTCCGAGTGGCCAAAAAATAACCCGCCAATAACATCGCCTGTTTTTGATGTTACCGGCACAGCCAAATAACTTACTACCGGCAAATGCCCTTTAGGCATACCGCTGTGCGGCGAGTTTTTACCATAACGCTCATCTTTAGTAATATCATCCACCCTTACTATCCCATCCCCATTAAAAGTTGGTGCAAATACGGCGGTATTACGTGGCATACCAAATTTTTCGAATGCCTCGCGCGGCGCGCCCGACAGGGTGTATAGCATATACGATTCGCCCAGCTCATTAACTTTATTATGAAAAAACGCTCCAAATGCCGCACCGGTTAATTGGGTGGTGGCATCTGTAACTTTTTGCAGGATATTCTGCATATCCAAATCGGCAGATATGGTTTGCCCAACGGTATTCAATATCTCTAAACGCTCGGCATAATTTTGAAGGCGGTCTTCAAACTGCTTTTGCTTGGAAATATCACGCGCTATTTTCGAGGCGCCAATTACCTTGCCCTGTTCATTTTTTATAGGCGAAACCGTAAGCGACA
This sequence comes from Mucilaginibacter sp., assembly GCA_035492275.1. GTDB lineage: Bacteria > Bacteroidota > Bacteroidia > Sphingobacteriales > Sphingobacteriaceae > Mucilaginibacter. The sequence continues at coordinate 17,472 of DATJJI010000095.1, read as the reverse complement.
GGTGTAATTCTTTACCTGATTTTGTTTTACGTATCGTTTCAAAATGATCAACGCGCTCGTTATTTCTTACCTTTTCAATAATGAGTGTTTCTTCCTGCAAACGGTCATCAGGAATAATAATAGAAATATGTTTGCCTACGGCCTCACTTTGGGTATGCTCAAATAATTTCTCGGCCGATTCATTCCAGCTGGTGATATTCCCATCAAGTGTTTTACTGATGATGGCATCTTCTGACGATTCGATAATAGCCGCCAGCATAGCTTGCCTGTCCTCGTCGGCTTTGCGCCTGGTTATATCCATCACCATACCCGAATATTCGTTCAGCTGGCCATCCTGATCGTAAAAAAGCTTGCCCGTGGCCCTTACCCACTTACGTTCTTTGGTGATTATATTGGTAATAGGGTACTCAATATCGCTCGACTGATGATTTTCAATCGCATTTTTTAAAATATCCGTGAGTGTTTGGCGGTAATCAGGGTCAATGGCTTCTACAATCCTTTCAACAGAAATATCCTCATTTAACGGGAAGCCAAACAGTTCCTTTATAAAATCAGACATGGTAACTTCATAAGTAGCCGGGTTAATACTCCAGGTACCCATATTGCCCGTTTCAATGGCCTGCTGCAATTTATCATTCGCTGATGACAGCTTTTGATTAGCTATGGTTAACTCTTTGTTATAATATTCTTGTAATTGCGAAGTTTGTTGTTCTGATTTTAAGTCTGATTGCGAGGTTTTCAACTGATCAAAAGTATTCAGATGCATACTGATCAGCTCTGTAAATAACCTGAACATGCCTGTAACCTGCGGTGTGTGCAGCATGGCAGGCTTAGGGTCGATAGCGCATAGCGTGCCGAAAAAACTCCCGTCTTTCAAAAATATCGGAACAGAAATATAACTCTGAAAGCCATACATAGCGGGTGTATGGTGATGGCAAAAGGCTTTATCTTCGGCAACATGATCAATAATAACTTCCACACCGCTTTGCCGTATTTCATTACAAATAGTAGTTTCCAATTGCAATTCGCCGCCGGGCTTTAACCCAAAGTTGATCTCGTCGCGTACACTGCAGGCTACCCATTTATCTTCGGTTACCCGCGCTATTGCTGCAAAGCCCATGCCTGTGGTACGGCATACAACTTCAAGCAATGTGGCTACCATTGGTATCTGGTTAATAGCATCAATGTCGGCTTTGATAGCGTCGGGAGCGTTTATATTTAATTTTTCCTTTTGGGTCACTTATTGTTATTTGTTACACAATAATACTATTTGTTTATTTATAAAAGACATACTATGCCCAAAGGAATAATCTGTTGTATATTGGTTAATAATTACAACAATAAGTTGTTATATTGGTTTGTTATTATACCAGTTTTATTTTACCATGGAAAAGTTTGAGATATCAGTATTGATCGACCATACAAACCAACATTTTGAGATCCGTGATTATATGCACCATGAAGGTGAGCAATGTAAATACGAAATATATAAAGACGGGCAATTTATTGGCGGCCTTGAGCCCCGTGAACATAAAATTCTGCACATTTGTAAAGATCCGGGCATAGTACCCGAAAGCGTGCTGCATTTAATTGCCGATGAGTTGGAGAATTATAATATTTAATGTTTCATAAACCAAATACGCTTTTTTTCCTGTTTGTACGTTATAGGCGTATACCCCGTCACTATTTATGAAACTGCTGTTACCCTTATTCCTTCTTTTTGCGCTTATTAATACTGCTTATGCCCAGGAAAACTTTACAGGCAGGGTATTAGAAAACAAAGTAAATATTCCGCTAAGCAATGTTAAGGTCGAAAACCTGAATTCGCACGCTTTAAGCGGTACCGATGAAAAAGGAAAGTTCACCATTAAAGCAAAGATCAATGACCTGATTTGCTTTACCAGCCTGGGCTATGAACCTGATACGGTATTACTGGTTAACTTAAAATACAAAGAAATTTACCTTACCCTTAAACAGAATATGCTAAATGAGGTGAAGGTAAAAAACACGGATGGCAATTTTAATTTTAAAATACCCCCTGCCGGGATAACCCCGCTTGGCGGTACAGTTGTACGCTACCAAACCGATGCGGCCGGGAATAATATAGGTGGAATAAAACTCAACATATTCGATTCGCATAAAGATGAGCGAAAACGCGAGCTTACCAGGAAACTGGAAGATGAGGGGCAACAGCAGCAAGAAATTGAAAAACTGTTTAATCCAAAAAACCTGAGCAACTATGTGCCTATAACCGGTACAGAAATGAGTAATTTCATTATCCTTTATAAACCAGACATACAAACTTTTTATAACGCTAACTTTAATTTTTTGAATTACGTGAATGCTTCCTACAAAAAGTTTTTAGAGATTCCCGAAGAGAAACGCAAGTCGAAAGCCTTTTTATCGCTTACCGGCGAAAATTAATTTAAAAAATATCTGCATAAAACCAGTAAATTGGCAGCCCATACCAATTTATTGAACTGAATGAAACCAATACGTTTTTGTATAGCCTTGTTGCTTACCGCGGCAATGCATCCGTTGTTTGCACAACAAAAGGGCCTTGTTAAGTATGTAAATCCCTTAGCCGGTACCGCGACTGCTACTACCCCATCGGCATTAAAACATGGCGATGTGCTGGCTAATTTTGCCAATACAGCACCAGCCGTTTGCACCCCTTTTGCCATGACTCAATGGATGCCGCAAACCAACGCGGCCGAAAAAAAATGTATCCCACCTTATTATTACAGGGATAATGTTTTCCAGGGCATCAGGGGCTCGCACTGGATAAGCGGTTCATGCATGCAGGATTATGGCAGCGTAACCATTATGCCTATAACCGGCAAATTAAAAACTACCGATTATTATACCGGGTTTTCGCACAAAGAAGAAACAGCTACGCCGTACCTGTACAGCGTAAATTTACCGGCATATAAAATACATACCGCAGTAACAGCCACACCACGCTGCGGCATTATGAAAGTAACTGCCGATGCAGATAATGATGTATATTTATTAATTACTCCGAACAATGACTGGGGCGAAGGCTATATAAAGGTTGATGCAAAAAACAACGAAATATATGGTTACAATCCTGTACATCGTATTTACCAGGGCTGGGGCAAAAAAGCAGGCTTTAATGGTTATTTCGTGATCAAGCTTGACCATGCTATTGGCAAAAACGGCATATACATTACCAATAACGATGGCATACCCGATACTTTAAAAAATCGCACCAATAAAGCCGCCTATGTGGGCTTAAAATTAAAAAAGGGCGAAAAACTGCAAATACGCATTGGTACCTCATTCACCAGTTTAGCAGGTGCACGCAAAAACCTGGCTGCCGAATTACCGAGATGGAACTTTGATGCGGTTGCCGCAAAAGCAAAAAACACCTGGGAGCAGGCGCTGCAACAAATTGAGGTGAATACTACCAACGAGTCGGATAAGCATATTTTTTACACCTCGCTATACCACTCTATGCAGGCCCCGCATTTGTACAATGATGTGGATGGTACTTACCCAAGGTTTTCGTCAGATTATAAACTGGCTAAAATGCCAAAGGGTAATTACTACGAAGATTTTTCGCTGTGGGATATTTACCGTGCCGAGATGCCGCTGTACGAAATACTGAAACCGGTATTTGTAAATAACATTGTTCAATCATTAATGATCAAAGGCGATCAGGGCGGCTGGCTGCCCATCTTCCCGTGCTGGAGTAATTATACATCCGAAATGGTGGGCGATCATACTTCGTCGGTAATTACATCGACCTATTTAAAGGGCATCAGTAAAGATAATGCGGCACATGCCTATGCCTTGATGCGTCAAAACGCATTCGATCAGCCCAAAACCTGGCAGGATTATGTGGATGGCAAGGGCCGTCGGGCTTTAACTTCGTACCTGAAATACGGCTATATTCCATTAGAGGATAGTGTAAAAGAAGCCTTCCATAAAATGGAGCAGGTAAGCCGCTCGCTCGAGTATAATTATGATGATTATGCCCTATCGCAAATGGCAAAAAAACTGGGCAAAACAGCCGATCATGACGCGCTTATAAAAAGATCACTTTATTATAAAAATCTGTTCGACCCATCAGTAGGCTATATGCGCGGGCGCATGCGCGACGGTAGCTTTACCAAACATTTTAACCCTGATTCTACACAAACCTACATCACCGAGGGCACGCCAAGGCAGTACACTTTTTATGTACCGCAGGATGTACCGGGCCTTATTAACCTGATGGGTAGCCGCAATAAACTGGAACACGAACTTGACGAGCTTTTTGCCAAAGGTGAGTACTGGCACGGCAACGAGCCGGGGCATCAGATTCCATTCATGTACAACTTTACCGGTGCCCCATGGAAAACCCAAAAACAGGTGCGTACCATTTTATATGGCGAATATAGCAATGGGCCAGGTGGTTTGGGCGGTAATGATGACGCGGGCCAGATGTCGGCCTGGTATATGTTTGCCTCCATGGGTTTTTACCCGCTTAACCCTATCTCGGGCGAGTACTTGCTATGCTCACCTATATTTGATAACGTGACCATTAATTTAGATGGCGGTAAAAAACTACAGATCATTGCCCATAAAACCTCGAAAAATGCTTTGTATATACATGAGGTAAAATGGAACGCGCGACCCTTTACAAAAAATTATATCACCTATAATGATATCATTAAAGGTGGCACATTGGATATTTACCTGCAGGATGAACCTGATAAGAATTGGGGAACAAAACCAAATCAGCAGCCTGGTGGCATAAGTATGTTGAAATAGTTATTTCTTTTTCTCGTAAGGGTCAACAAAATAATCCAATGGGGTAAGGTCGGCTATGCGCTGCCTTGCCCATTGGCCTTCAATAGAAAAGCCCATACCTGGATTCAGAGCTCCGTTTTTACCAATTAATATCGTATCGGCCAGCTGTACTAATTGCGTTTGCCGGTTAGGCTTGTGCTCAGTGTAAACAACATGGAAAGTTCGCCTGATGGTATCAGACCCTGACACAACGGGTTTTGTAATGAGAGCCTTAAAATTTTTATCAACTGCCACCATTAATGTATCAAATTTGATCAGTTTCCTTCCTCCAAACCGTAATCTTGATTTTTTTGGCCATAACTCATATACATAAAAACTCTCGGCCTGTAAAGTATTATTCATAGCGGCCCTAAAAAAATTCTGATATGAACCCAGGTAAGCTAATTTGCGGTTAGCCTCCCACTTTTTTCGCTGCTGTTCGGTCCCATTCAATTCTTCAAAATAAGGATTGCCATCATAATAACAAACGCCGTACATGTAATAAAACCTAAAGCCTTTCAATAAATACTTAAGGCGGTAACCCAGCGCGTTATTCTCTATCAATAAAAAATCATCGGCGGTTGCCTGCAATATTCCCCTTCCCCTATCCATTGTAAAATTCAAAACCTCCGGATTAAGCAGTTTGCATTGAGCTGCATTAGCATCGAACCCAATGAAATTATTAATAAACAGTTTAAGAAACGCTGCATCCTTTTTAGGGTTGGCATTGTTTACTTTTATTTCAACCGTATTCAGCATGGTATTGCTTTCTTTTAATACAATGCTTAGCTTAAAGGGGGCATCCTGAATTTTAATGCTTTGCCTGTAAACCTCAAAACCTATCATATTAACTACCAGCTCATAATTTCCCGGCGATAACTTGTTAAGTATAAATTTGCCTGAGGCATCCGTTGATGTCGCTTTTTTTGTATTGGTCAAAAAAACGGTAGCACCGGCAACAGGCTGCATTTTAGCGTCGGTTACGGTTCCGGTAATGTCATGATCAATAGCTGGTTTTTCTTTAACTATCACCATTTTATTGTACATGGTATAGCTGAGTGGCTCATTTAAAAAAATGAGTTTTAATGCATTATCTAAATTACTGTTCTTAATATCAGCAGTTACCCTATTCGCTTTGTCTAAAACTTCGCGGGTATATACAAACTTATAATCGGTTTGCTTTTGAATGTCATTAAACACCAATTCAATGGGTGCATTTATAACCTTAATATTAATTTGTTGCGCGCTCGCCCACGTTAAGCTGTTACTTAAAAAACATGCTATTAAAACCAATATAAATGCTTTAAACACGCGGCTCATTATTGGGTGTTTTTTGTTGCAACGTCTGTTTTGCGACGATCTTCCAGCGGATCAACAAAATAACCCAGGGGTGTTAAATCCGCTACACGCTGGCCACCCCATCTTCCATAAAATGAAAATCCCATTGCAGGGTTCATGTTGCCGTTTTTATCAATAGTTACAGTATCCGCATATTGGTATACGCGGGTAACCTGGTTAGTTTCAACCGGCATATACGAAACATATAAAGTGTGATAAAGCGTATCTTTCTTTTCGAACTTTACTTTTTTTAACAATATTTTAAAATTGTCGTCCTGTTTTATCAGGGTAGTATCAATATCCATAAGTTGCTTTCTCGTCCTTTCAGCCATTCCTTTTTTGGCGTAGGTTTCATACACATAAAATCCCTCGGCCCGTGATCTGTTCCGGGTTATCGTCCTGAAAAAATGCCGGTACGATCCCAGGTAGGCTACACGGCGGTTCGCCTCCCACTGTTTTTGTTGTTCGTCGGTTCCCTTCATCTCTTCAAAATATGAGTCGCCATAGTAATAGCAAACATTAGGGATATTAAAATAACTATAGAATTTTTTAAGCAGATATTTTATCCTGTATCCTAATGCGTTGTTCTCAATAATTATAAAATCGCTCGCGCTTACATCAAGTGTATTCCGCTTTTTATTGATGGAATAGTTCAACACTTCAGGGTTTAACAGCTTGCATTGGGTAGCGTTGCCTTTATTGCCAATAAAATTATAAATGAATAATTTGAGGTATTCATCACGCTTACGGTCTGGTTTACCTTTAATAACAACGGCGTTAAGTAGCGTATTGCTTTCTTTAAGTACCATATTTACCTCGATAGTATTATTTTGCACTTTGATGCTTTGTCGCCCTGATTCAAACCCTATCATATTTACAATCAACTCATAATTTCCTGCCGATACCCGGTCTAATATAAATTTGCCGGCATCATTGGTTGCCGTTGCTATGGCCGTATTGGTTAAAAAAACGGTGGCGCCTGCAATGGGCTTTCCTTTTTCGTCGGTCACGCTGCCCATTACCCGGTAAAATTCGGCGTTATTCGCGGCTACACTTAGCACCTTTTCCTTTACCACAATCATTTTGGTGTATAGCGTATAATCAAGGGATTGTTGCGAAAACACCACCTGTAAAGCATCCTGTAACGAAACATTGCTGATCTCGGTAGTTACTGTATTCGCTTTATCTAAAAGCTCACGGGTGTATACAAACTTATAGTCGGTTTGCTTTTCTATATCTTTAAAAACTGTTTCAAGCGGGGAATTATTTGCCTTTATATTAACTTGCTGCGCATACGTTTTTGCAGCCGCGCCATGCAGGCAAAGGGCAATAATAAGCAGCGTTGTAAATTTCATGAACAGTAGTTTTTGGAAAGATAGGGTAATGCCCATTTTTCTAAAAGTTAAATATATATTTTCTCTTAAATACTTGTCTGCCAAAATATCGGGGGGATATTCCATTTGCTTTTAACGATATTTTTGCCTAACATTAATTATCCTTTCACCTTAATTTACATTTTCATGCCTAACCACCTTTCAATCCTCGGAATTATCCACACCGCTATCAGCGTATTCGCCTTATTTGCAGCAGTTGTTGCCCTGTTTCGTTACGGAAAGATCGCTCCGTTAACCAGTGCCGGGCGAGCATACATTTTATTGACCATAATTACCTGCTTAACCTCGTTACCTATCATGAAAACCGGGCACTTTACAGTGGCTCATGCTGTAGCCATAATCATTTTGATATTAATACCTATAGGTGTTTATGTAAAATCATTAAAGTTTTTAGGGAAAAGTGCAGATTATATACAGATCGTCGCCCTGTCAACCACTATATTTCTTTCCTGCATCCCTGCTATAGTTGAAACCCTGACCAGGCTGCCTATAGCACAACCAATTGCAACAGGCCCGAATGACCCGATCATTCAAACCGGACTTAAAATACTGATGGGTTTTTATTTAGTAGGTGTGATCTATCAGTTGATAAAGCTACGGTCAGCTAAAAAATCAGGTCAAACCCCCGATGTTAAACTGGGTTAATGTCATCATTAACCCTTAATATGTCGCATATGCACCCTTTAGGTGAATCTTTACGCGGTTAACTTTGTTTAAACAAACAAAAGCAATATGAAAAAGATAACCCCATTTTTATGGTTCGATAACAATGTTGGCGAAGCGATTGATTTTTACACCTCGGTATTTAAAAACTCAAATGTGATGAATGTTAATCGCTACGGCGATGCCGGACCGGGACCAAAAGGAACCATCATGACCGCGACATTCGAGCTGGAGGGTCAAAAGTTTATAGGGCTTAATGGAGGCCCGCACTTTAAGTTTACCGAAGCCATATCCTTTTACGTAAACTGCGAAACCCAGGAAGAAGTTGATGAGTATTGGGAAAAATTATCGGCTGGCGGCCAAACAAGTCAGTGTGGTTGGCTTAAAGATAAATTTGGCCTGTCATGGCAAATTGTTCCCGAAGTTTTGGGTCAGTTGTTAAGCGATCCTGATCCAAAAAAATCACAAAGCGTAATGCAGGCTATGCTTAAAATGACTAAGCTTGACATTGCGGTTTTAAAACAGGCAGCAGAGGTATAGAAAATATAGCGAAATTTTTCAAAATTTCGCTATATTCGTTTATGGAACAACCGGCAGCAGCGCAACAATTAAAACAGGTGAAGTTTTCTTTGTTCGCAAATATTTGCATGTTAATTTTTTCGCTTTCTGTTTTTATCAGATCGTTCGGCAGTCACCTGGCATGGAAAATTGTTTGCTCAGGAATTGGCGCGGCATGCTTCCTGGTTATTTTGGTGGCGCTGTTTTCGCGATTAAGAAAACTGCAAAAAATTGCATAAGCCTATTTCCTGGTTTTTCGCTTCATTATAAAGTTCACATAAACCGTTATCACTATAGCCATCAAAAAACCTATGGCTGTACATGCGTCAACTAATGAGGCATTTACCGATGTCCCGCTTACTTTATCGATGAAATATTTGATGAATGACCCGGGCAGGTTGCGCTCGCCCAGTTGCGTTTTTACGTGCCATTGCCAGTCGGTTACAGGGCAATAGCCCAGCCCGAACCATATGCCCAATATCAGCCAGCATCCGGCGGTAGCCGAAACAACTATTAAATGCAGTTTGCGGGTAGCAGGCCATATCCATCCCAACAAATTAAACCCTATAATGGTAAGATGCAGCAGGGTTAGTAATACGTCAAGCAGTTTAAGGCTCATGAGTGTTTCAATTAGTTAAATATAATAATATACTTGATGGTTAACTATAGCATAAGGGTGTCACTCTGAGGCTCTCGAAGGGTGAGCGTAAAGGCATTTGCCCGCATACTTCGATCCCGAAATTTCGGGAAGTATGACACATCTTTTATTTTTACGATTTTCCCACGTCATTGCGAGCGATAGCGTGGCAATCTCTACACGATAGATAAAGCCCTATTATCCGCCTGCCATGTAGAGATTGCCACGTCGTTTCACTCCTCGCAATGACGCTTGGTTTATATTTTTACTCCTCCAAAATAAATCATGTTTTTATATAAAAAATTCAGGAACTTGCACCGTCTAAAAACAAGGCTGATCTGATGCAAAAAATAACGGAGCGCAATGCTGCAAAATATACGCTGATATTAATCGTCATTACTTTTCTTATCCGCCTGCTCATTGCTGCTTATACCGGTTTAGGCAACGGCGAATCATACTACTTTCGCGGCGCTATACACCTGGATTGGAGCTACTTTGACCAACCGCCTCTATTTTTCTGGATAGGCGGAGCAAGCATTCGCTTACTGGGTTTATCTAACTTTGGCCTTCGCTTTCCGTTTGTTTTAATGTTTGCCGGTACAAGCTGGCTGCTGTTTTTGCTGGGGCGTAAGCTGTTTAATGCCGCGGCTGGTTTTTGGGCAGTAACGGTAATGAACCTGAGCGCACTTTTTACCGTAGGTGTTGCCTGCTGGTACCAGCCCGATGCGCCACTCATGTTCTTTTGGCTGTTAAGCACCTGGTACATTGTAAAGATATTAGGCATTCGCGAAGAAACACCCCTTGACCCCAAAATCGATAAAGGCAAAGTTTACTGGCTGTGGATAGTGATAGGCATTTGCATGGGCCTTGCTACGTTAAGTAAATACCATGTGTTATTTCTGTTTGCCGGTGTATTTATGTTTATCCTCACCAATAAAAAGCAGCGCCATTGGTTAGCCCATCCCGGCCCTTACCTTGCTATTGTGATCACCATTTTAATGGCTACACCTGTAATTTGGTGGAACTATAATAACAACTGGGTATCTTTTGTGTGGCAGGGCTCAAGAGCCGGCACACGCGACCAACCTTTTCAGCTTCATTTCGACTGGTTTTTACGCAGCATAGCCGGGCAGGCTTTATGGCTATTGCCGTGGATCTGGTTCCCAACTATCAGGCAGTTATTTGCCTCATGGCGCTTACGTTTACAGGCCGAATATGGCTTTAACTTCTGGATGGCGGTATTGCCTATCGTATTTTTCACCGTGCTCACCCTTTGGGCCGATCTGCAATATCATTTTCACTGGCAGGCACCGGGTTATATGATGCTGTTTATGCCTTTGGGGTTTGCTATTGATAAGGCGTTAAACACCGACGGTAAACGCAGGCGCTTAACCCGCCGCTGGCTTAATTTTTCAATTTACTTTACAGTGATTACCATCGCGGTAGCCGGCACACACCTGGTTACCGGCTTTTGGCAAAGCTATGGCCCTAAATGGTTTGCCAGCCTGGGCGGTGGTAAAATTGACCCAACCATACAGGGTGTTGATTACGACGATATCATGACACGCTTTGAAAAAGAAGGCTGGATAAAAAACCCGAACGTTTTTACCGGCAGCACCCGCTGGTGGCTGGCCGGTAAGGTGGACTGGGCACTAAAAGGCAAAAAAGATATTGTTTGCTTTAGTCGCGACCCACGCAACCTGGCTTTTTTGGTAGATCCGAAGACCTTGTTAGGCAAAGACTGCGTAGTAATTGGAGAAGCTCATGCTTACGATGAAACCATTAAAGATGACGGCACTCCATTTTTTGACAGTATAACTCAGGTAGCTGATATCCCCATTATCCGCAGTGGCGTAGTTGAGGAACAGTTACAGGTGTATTATTGTAAAAACTTTCATCAGTCAAAAAACCCATTACCTGATTATCCATTGTACAGGCAATTGAATGGGTTGGCGCCTTTTGGGAAATAGAAATTTGGTCATCCTAAGCTTGTCGAAGGATAAGTGCAGGCCTGCCCACATGCTTAGACAAGCTCAGCATGACAACGAGCAGTAATTGCTTATTTAGTGCTCCACTTAAACTTACTGATACCTAAGCCTGCAAATACGACGATGTAAGCCAATGATACCAAAACAGCTATGCTGGTATCTGATGTCCATTTAGCGGGTTCCATACTGGCGGTCAGCATTATTTTAACACAACCGTACGGCGAAAAACGCACAACTTCTTTTAGCTGCGGGTTTTCAATAAAGGTGCTGAACATACCCACCATCATCATTGCAATATAAGTGATGCGGGTTACTGCGTTAATAGTTTCAAAGTTCTTGATCAGGCCTACTATGAGTTGGCCAAGGCTCAAATAAACCGCTGCGCCTAAAACGGCTATAAACAGCGTAATTACATAACCTAAAGGATCAAGTACAACCCCATCATATTGATAACCCACAATAAATACTACCAGTGTTAACAATACGATCATTAACAGTTGAACGCAGATACGGCTGGTCATGATAACCCAGGTGGGTACCGGCGCCACACGCAAACGTTGAAAGATTCCTTTATCTCTATCCCGGGCGACAGATAGTGTATAACCCATTAAACCAATAGCGATAAGGCCGATTGCAAGCGCTGTGGCTAATACGTTAGGGCCGCCTACATGTTTGATAAGGCCTTTCCAGGTAAATAATACGATCAACGGTACAAACAAAGAGATCATTGCCGAACGGCGATTACTTACTAATACGGCTATATCGGCCTTAAACAGGGTAGCAAATACGGTTGATGATTTTGGTATAGTTGTTTCCATAAATATTTTAATTTAGGCACGTACGGCTTTACCGGTAAGGCCAATAAATACATCTTCTAAAGTTACTTTTCCGCGCCGCGATACGGCAATTACTTCCGGATCGGCCTTGTGTTTATCAATTAATGCTTGCGGGGTATCAACAGCTATAACCTGCCCATGATCAATAATAGCAATACGATCGCATACGGCTTCGGCTTCTTCCATAGAGTGGGTGGTCAACAATACCGAATGGCCTTTATCCCTGATAGCCTCAATACGTTCCCAAAGCTGCCGGCGCGATTGCGGGTCGAGGCCGGTAGTGGGCTCATCCAGTAAAACCAACTTAGGGTTATGTATGGTTGAAATAACCAGTGAGATACGCTGCTGCTGCCCGCCAGAAAGCTGCCCGAATTTTTTCCTGGCGGCATCTTCCAGGCCAATCTCTTTCAGCAACTCATTTATTTGATCTTTGCTCATCGGCACACCATAAATACCTGAGAACAGCTGCAATATCTGCGTCACATTCAATTCGGGCTGAAAACTGGTTGATTGCAGCTGTACACCCATAGATGCTTTGGCGTGCAGGGGTTTTTCATGCACGTTTTGTCCGTCAACGATGATCGTCCCGGTTTTAAATTTCTGCAGGCCCTCGATAGCGCTTAACGTACTGGTTTTGCCAGCCCCGTTTGGCCCAAGTAATCCGAATATCTCTCCTTTTAATACCTGGAAACTTACATTATTTACAGCCACAAAGTCGCCGTAATTAACATGCAGCCCCTCAACCTGTAAAACATTTTTATCCTGCTCAATAGCCATAGTACTGGTGGTTTATCTTTTAGAGCAAGATAATTGAAATTTATTACAAATGATAATTGGGGATAATCAAAGATCAAACTTCTTGTCATTTCGAACGTAGAGAGAAATCTTATACGCTTGGCTTGCTTACTGATCGTATAAGATTTCTCTCTCGTTCCTCGTTCGAAATGACAATATAATAGTAGGGGATGTTAAAACTCAAACCACAAAGTACCACTAATTGGCTGACCAGACAGCTTATTTTTCTGGCTTTGAGGCCCCATTACCCTTGCAGGTTGAAACTTGGTGCCTATAGCGCTGATACCATTTAAAAAACCAATGTTACCGTCAGGGAATGGCGGTTCCACATTATTATCCTTAAGAGCTGCCGCCTCTCTTGCCGGGCGGAACAGTTGCAGGTACATATCTTTATTATCAGTATATACTGTAAATGGCGATTCCTTATTTTCAATTACCGCCCAATTCACCTCGGCATGATAGCCCTTAAATTCGGGATATCCCCAGGTTTCGCCGGTTATGGTGTTGTTATAGGCCTTTTGCCATACGCCAAATTGTTGACCACGCAGGCGATTCTTCCAAACCCGGTATGGGCCGCGGCCCAGCCATTTTACACCGGTAACTTTATCTTCAGGATAATTAAAAGTGATACCCATATAATCCGCATCGCCTGATTGGGTGTAGGTATAATCGAGTTTTGCAGGTTTGCCTGGTCCAAAGGTCCATTTTACATGTAAGGTTGCAGCACCCTGATAATTGGCTTCAATTATGTATTGATTGCCGTTGGCTTTGTTGCTGAAATCTTTTAAAGAGCTAGTAACGCCTGCCAGTACCGGTCCGCCGGATAAGGATACTTCAGTATTTGCTTTAACTACCTTTTCTATATAGCCGGTCTTTTTATCAAAAAAGTATTTTTTACCATCGCAGTTAACAATCAACTCATTATCGCTTTCGGTAGCTGTTACAGCAGATTTGGCCATTATAGGAACTTTCACATTCACTGCAGGCGATTTTATGGCCCAGCTCCAGGTAAACAACTCCTCTCCTTTAGGGCCATAAGCGGTTAAATATAAAGCGTCGCTTTTTGCCCAGGCTGTTGGCAGGTGCAGATTCATCATCCCTTTTTGGCCGGGGGCGAGTTCAAGCGGCAAAGGCTCACCTGTAGCCGCCACGGTTGCTTTAGTTGTTTTATCATGCGCTGATGGGAACTTAACCAGTTTCCATTTAAAGCTGCATTGACTTAATTTGGTAAAGAAATAACGGTTCTCCACCTCTACCTTGCCGTCAAAGTTTTTGTTGATGGGTTGCGGGTTAATATAAATGGGCGACCATATCTCTTTTATCGTATAATAACTTGCTTCCTTTTCGCGGTGCGGACCCAAAATACCGTCGGGTGCAAAATTGCCCGCGCCATCCAGGATATTGTTCTTATCGGTACGCATAACCGATTCATCAAGCAGCGCCCATATAAAGCCGCCTGCGCCATGCGGGTGTTTCATCATTTCGCTCCAAAAATCATCAAGCGCCGCGCCTGCCCCGCCATCGTACAGGCCGTGCATAAATTCTGTAGGGAAGAAAACATCCTGTTCGGTAGCTACCGATTTTACGATATAGTTATAATCGGGATAGTGCTTGGTATTGGTGTTATTAAATTTTTCCCAGGGGTGTATCACCACACGTTTCTGCGGATCATACAGATCATAATCACCATCTAAAGCTTTGTTCCAGCCGCCTTCGTTACCGTTGTCCCAAAACAGAATAGATGGGTGGTTTATATCGCGCACCACCATTTCTTTAACCAGTTTACGGCCTACAATGGTATCGTATTTTGCTTCCCAGCCGGTTAGCTCGTCAAGTACATATAAACCCAAAGAATCGCATACAGCTAAAAAATCCTGATCAGGCGGGTAGTGCGACATGCACACCGCGTTCATGTTCATTTGCTTCATCAGCTTCACATCCAGTACATGAACAGGGTGGCTTAACGTACGCCCGGTTTCGGGCCAGAAACTGTGGCGGTTAACGCCTTTCAGCATGATCTTGGCACCGTTAACATACAAACCGTCATGCACCCGGACCTCAACCGTACGGAAGCCGAATTTTTGTGTAACGGTATGAACAATGCCTTGCTTATTTTTTATAGTGACAACTACCCGGTATAAATTAGGAAACTCTGAGCTCCACAATAAGGGTTTATTGAAATTGCCGGTCAGTTCTATCGAATCCTGCGCAGCAGTAGCTTTAGCCGAGAATGGTTTACCTACAGGCTCGCCTGTTAGTTTTTGTACCTGTGCTTCTACAACTTCGCCCTCGCGTATGTTTTTAGGATGTACATCCATACGGAAAGAGCCATCGGCTTTGGCATCAATAGCCACACGATCAATAAATGTTTCGGGAACAATTTCCAGATAAACCGGTCGGAAGATGCCGCCGAAAACCCAAAAGTCACTGTTCTTGCGCTCCGCATCGTTAACCCCGGCATTTGCCGATGTTTTTGATACCGTTACTTCCAGCAGGTTTTTGGCGTTGAATTTTAACAGATCGGTTATATCATATTTAAAGCGATAAAAGCTGCCCTGGTGTATGGGCCCGGCCAGCTTGCCGTTTATCGTTACTTTGGTGTCGGTCATGGAGCCTTCAAATACAATGTATACGCGCTTGCCTTTCCAGGTTTCGGCAAAAAACTCGTGTTTGTATAAACCTTGTTCATTGGCTTTCACCTTATCATGCCCGTAATTGTAGGTACCAAAGCCCTGCAGTTCCCAGTTTGAAGGCACAGCAATTTTCGACCATTTATTACTTTGCCTGCCATCGGTACAGAAAAAATCCCATTGTACAGTATGATCTTTATCAGTACCCGACAAGTATTTGGTGATAGTTGATTGAGCAAAAGCATCAATAGCGGTAATTAACAGGTAACAAGCCAGCAAAAATTTCTTCATGTTGTAAAATCAGGAATTGGTTTATTGTGCTAAACTAATAATAAGCCCTAACAACAACCGCATAAACACCCGGGTAAAACACTGGGAACGTTTGCGTAATGGATATTTTGCAATAACAGGCTAACTAATTTTTTATGTAAGGCAGCGAAACGTTTTTATAAGCCGGTTTTTGCAATTGTTTTTTTAAGTTCCTAAAACTTTGCATCGGCCCCTCAGTAGCGAACATGTTGATGAGCCAGGTAGGTGCCGAGCCATCCGGATCGATCTGTAAAACGTAAACTACCTTTACCTGGTTGCTGCCAACAGGGGTAATTACCCATTTACCTTTTGAGTGATTTATTCTGAATAATCCTTCTTTTGCTGGAACCATTCCCTGAACCGACGGCGCCTCGAAAGTTACTACTTTAGTTTCCGGGTTCTGGCTCACCGTAACGTGTGCTACCAGGTCGCGGTTTTGCGCGGGCCAGGGCACGCTCACTTCCGAGTAATAGTAAAGTTCTTCGGGCGATACCTGTTTTATTACGGTTGATTGTTTGGTATGGTACACCCACTCCGGATACGCCTTTATATCCATTAATATAGCTGTGAGCTGTGATGCTGTGGCGTTAAAGGTACATTCAACCTTAACCGGTTTTACCCTTAGGTTGGATGCTTTGTCGGTATATATCTTTATGCCTTCTTTTTCTGAACTAAAGGTCCACTCCTCCTGTGCGCGGGCCAGTTTAAACCCGGTTAATAATAGTAATACCAAGATCAGTTTATGCTTCATGTTATATCGTTTATCCCGCAATCCAAATGCCAATATAGGGTATCTTCTTGATGAGCCACATCAATAATAACGACAAAATAAAGCATATCATTGCCGTTACCGGGATGCTGATCAATGGCGCGCAAAGCTGAAAGTTAATACCAAAGTCTTCCAAAAAATAAAGTACCAGCGCGTGGCTCAAATAAATACCGAAATTATATTCGCCGGTAAAATTCTTTGCTTTGGTGATGAATGCCGGGGACTTTACAGTACTAAACCTGCCCATTAAAAATATAGCCGATGAAGAGAGCACTATTGCCGGGCCCAATGGTTCATACAACAATGTAATGAGCCCGGTATTATATTTATAAAGCAGGTAGGTTCCCCAAAAAATCATGCACAAGACGCCCACAAATATCAGGAACATCGTTTTTACAATATGCTTGCGCTCCTTCACATAAAAAGTAAGGTAATGGCCCAACACCAGGTAACCTATGTAACCGGCAAAATAATGCAGATCAACCTGCGGGTCAAAGCGCGAAATGTAAGGCTGTTTTAACAGCATCACCACCAGCCAAATCAGCAAAAAATATTCTACCTCGCGTTTAGTGGCATTTTGGATAAACTTACTAATGATGGGAATAATAAAATACAAGCCGATGAGCATATATACATACCACAAGTGGTACGAGCTGCCATATTTTAGCTGGTGCAACACCATTTTAATATTTGTCCAGGTATCATTACCAAATACCATCTCCTCGTTATACCACGAATACCATACATAAACCAGGCTC
>DATJJI010000094.1:0-5844 GCA_035492275.1 Mucilaginibacter sp. | reverse complement strand
TGTAATTTTTTCCGGGGATTTCCTGTTCACTCTTTTCAAAGCCAACGTCTTTTAACGAAGGAACGGGCAGGTGTTTAATTTTAGCCAGATTTTTAAAATACTTTTTTGTTGGATATGATTTCAAATAAAAATCATTCAGTTTTTGCCGCCATTTACGGCTATAGGGCGTGAAAATGGTATAGGGCTTACCATCGTCTTTTACTACTTCGCTCGTCTCAAAAATTACCTGGTCTTTGTAGGTTTTAAATTCAATATCATGTTTACTCAATAACTTACTTACCGCCTCGTCGCGTTCTTTAGCGTAAGGTTCGTAGTCATGATTCGTGTAAACTGCTGCTACATCGTAATCCTTTAATATTTTGTGCCATACCTTTTCAACCGTATCGTACAAAACCAGCATGCTGCTGCCGTGTTCCCGCAATTCTTTTTGCAGGCTTAACAGGGTATCATAGATAAAGCTTACGCGGGTATCTTTTTTCTCATCCAGTTTGTCCAGTATTTGCGGGTCGAAAATAAAAACACATAACACGGGGTTACCGCTTTTTAAAGCACGATAGAGCCCTGCGTTATCATCCAACCGCAAATCGCGTCGAAACCAGAAGATGGTGAATTTTTCAGCCATACAAATTAATATTCACGTCATTGCGAGCGATAACGTGGCAATCTCTATACGATAGATAATACAAATTATCCGCCTGGCGTGTAGAGATTGCCACGTCGTTTCACTCCTCGCAATGACGTTTTGTTATTTATTAACTTTTATATATATCTTTCAATGCCCAGGTTAAAGTAGGATATTTAAACCTAAAACCCGCCTCTTCAATTTTTTGTGCCGATACTTTATCGCCGCCTAAAATGATAATGCTCATTTCGCCAAGCGCCAGTTGTAAAACAAAAGCGGGTACTTTAGGCAGCCAGAGCGGACGATGGAGTTCTTTAGCTACCGCTTTGGTAAGCTGCTTGTTGGTTACCGGGTTTGGGGCCACCATGTTATAAACGCCGTTTAGGGTTTCGTGCTCAATACCAAACAGGTACATATCAATCACATCCTGCTCGTGTATCCAGGGTATCCACTGCTTACCGCTGCCCAATGGTGAACCTACACCAAATTTTACAGGGGCGGCCAGTTTGCTCAGTGCTCCGCCTTCGGCAGCAAGTACTACACCGGTACGTAATTTCAATATACGCAGACCCAGGCTTTCGCCGGCATCAACCGCATGCTCCCATTGCAGGCAACAGTTGGCTAAAAAGTCGGTGCCGGGTGTACTTTCTTCGGTAAGTAGTTCATCGCCCCGGTCGCCATAATAACCCGTAGCCGAAGCTGATATAACCGATTTTACCTGGTGTCCCTTTCTTTTCAGTAATTGATAAATAAGCCCGATAGATTTGGTCCGGCTTTCAATGATCTCTTTTTTGCGCTTGTCCGTCCAGCGTTCTTCGGCAACACCTGCCCCGGCCAAATGCACAATAGTATCAACACCGGTAATACAATGTTCATCTATCTGCCCTTTGGCAACATCCCATATATAAGTTTTTACCTGCGGATTGCTGCCTGGTTCACGGCTTAAATGACTTACTGTATACCCCTTATCCAACAAAAGCTCTGTGAGCTTGCTGCCCAATAAGCCCGTGGCGCCGGTCAATAAAATATGTTTGCTCATTATTTAGCAGCTATAAGTTTATAATTTACAATTTGTTTGGCCATGCCTTTAAATATAAACAGATGAAACGGTAACATAGCATACCAGTATAACCGCCCCCATAAGCCATTGGGCCTGAAAGTTGCTATCTGGCTCAGGTTTTTACGCCCATTGCGCTCAATTATTTTAAACTCCAGCCAGGCCTCGCCGGGTAGTTTCATTTCGGCATAAAGCAACAGGCGTTTATTTATTTTATCGGCCAGCAGCACCCGCCAAAAATCGATCACATCGCCGGGCGAAACCGTAACATTACTGGTACGGCCCCGACGCAAACCCACGCCGCCAAATAAACGGTCTAACCAACCACGAACGGCCCATATCCAGTCCCAATAATACCAGCCGCGATTACCACCAATGGCCATGATGTTTTTTAGTACATCGCCGCTGTCGCGATTAAAAGGGGTGTTCACTTTATATTCAAGCGTGCCATTTTGCGGTACCTTTATCTGGTCCATAAAATCAGAAGTAAGGTAGCCGTTATTCAAGGCATCCCGCCAGCTGGAAACAATGGAATTCTGTTCTATTTTTTTAAAAGCAAGCTCTAATGCTTCGCGATAGGTTAAACATTTGCGCGGTACCACTGCATCAATAGTATGATCTTTCATGATGGTTTCGTTCTTCATGCTATCCACCAGGCTTTGCGCCAACTCATAACTTACCGAGGTTACAAAATACAACCAGTATGATGATATTTTAGGCGACAGGAACGGAATGGTAATAATATATCTTTTTAAATGCCTTACATCCGCATAGGTAAGCATCATGTTTTTGAACGATAAGATATCGGGGCCGCCAATGTCGAACGTTTTATTCAAGGCCTTTTTATTATGCATTACACCTTCCAGATAACCCAGCACATCACGTATGGAAATGGGCTGGCAGCGGGTGTTTACCCAGCGGGGAACTGTCATTAAGGGCAATTTTTCGGTCAGGTCCCTGATAATCTCGAACGATGCGCTGCCCGAGCCGATAATAATTGCCGCCCTTAAAACAGTTACCGGCGCCTTAGCTTCTTTCAGCACATCCTCTACATGCCGACGCGATTTCAAGTGCTGCGACAAGCCCGAATCATTAGTAATACCGCTTAAAAAAATGATCTGCTTGCATTTGGTTTTATCGAGATGCTGAACAAAGTTACGGGCGGAGTCGGCCTCAAGCTCGGCAAAGTTCTTATCCTGCGACATGGAATGTACCAGGTAATAGGCCACATCAATATCTTCAGGAAAACTATCAATGCTTTCCTTTTTTAACAGATCGCCTTTTAACAGAGTAACCTTGTCACTAAAATCACTTTGCTCATGAAATCGCCGTTTATCGCGTACCAGACAAACCAGGTCATGGTCTTTCTCTAACAGTACCGGAATTAACCGTGTACCTATATAACCATTTGCACCTGCCAGTAATACTTTCATGTAAGGGTAACAAGAAAAGGGGGTGGGTGTTTGCTGCCCCCTCTAAATCTCCCCCAGAAGGGGAGACTTTTGAATAGCGATTTTTTAGAGCCCTCCCCCTTCCGGGGAGGGTTTGGGTGGGGCTGCTACCTCAATATTTCCTTAATATCATCAGCCGAAAGCGACTTAATAAAGCTTTCCTCGGTTGTGATAAGCGCGCGGGCTACGCTGAGTTTGCGTTGTTGCAAGGCCAGTATTTTTTCTTCGACGGTATCCTTGGTGATAAATTTATAAATGAACACATTTTTGGTTTGGCCTATGCGGTGGGTACGGTCAATGGCCTGTTGTTCAATGGCCGGATTCCACCAGGGGTCGAGGATGAACACATAGTCGGCCTCGGTGAGGTTAAGGCCCACGCCGCCTGCTTTTATGGAGATCAGGAACACACGGGTTTTAGTATCTTCCTGGAATTTTTTAACCACATCGCCGCGGTTTTGGGTGGCGCCATCCAGGTAAACGTAGGGGATATGCTGCTCATCAAAATAATTGCGGTAAATATTGAGCTGCTTTACAAACTGCGAAAATATGAGCACCTTATGCCCTCCATCCAAAACAGTTGAAAGCGTATGTGTCACGTTCTCGAATTTGCCCGAGTCGCCCTCATAATCCTGATCGATCATAAAAGGATGATTGGCAATTTGCCGTAGTTTGGTTAGTCCCTGTAATACCTGTATCTGTGTTTTGGCGAAGGTGCCATCCTCTAAACTTTTCAGCAGCTCATTTCGGTATTCAGATTTTACCTTTTCATAAACTGATGCCTGCTCTTCGCTCATCTGGCAGTAGAACAAGTTCTCGGTTTTTGGCGGCAGTTCGGTAGCTACCTGCTCTTTGGTACGGCGCAGTACAAAAGGTTTTATCAGGGCCTGTAATTTGCGTGCTTTTTCTTCGTCCTTCTTTTTCTCGATAGGCGTTACAAACTCATTCTGAAAATATTGCTGCGTACCCAGCAGGCCGGGGTTAATAAACGACATCTGTGTCCACAGATCGTTCACCGAGTTTTCAACCGGGGTACCGCTCAATATCAGTTTATGTTTTGATTTAAGCTGCTTAACCGAGTGGAACGATTTTGATGACGGATTTTTAATATTCTGACTTTCGTCAAGGATGATGTAGTCGAAAAAGTAAGCCTTTAGCAATTCGATGTCTATCCGGCTGATGCCGTAGGTGGTGATCACTACGTCGTAATTGGCAAACACCTCGGGCGATTTATAACGGAACGCCCCGGTATGCACCATCAATTTTAAGCCCGGTGCAAACTTTTTAGCCTCGTTAAGCCAGTTGTAAATTAATGATGTTGGCATAATAACCAGCGAGGTGCCTTTGCTACCGGCGGCCTCATTGTCTTCTTTGTGTTTTTGCAGCAGGGCAAGGGTTTGTATGGTTTTACCCAAACCCATATCATCGGCCAAACAACCGCCAAACATAAAATCTTTCAAAAAATGGAACCAGTTATAGCCCGCCTGTTGATAGGGCCTTAAATGCCCCTTAAAATGCTGCGGCATGGGTACATCTTCCAGTTGCTCAAAGTCGGTTAGCTTTTGCAACTTACGGCTCATGGTAACCTCGGCCATTTCACCATCGCCCAGATCATTTACCAAACCTATGTGGTGCCTGCGTAGCTTAAGCTGATCGCCCCCCTCGCTAAAATGCAGCAGGTTGCCATATTGCGAGAACCATTTTTCGGGTATAACAGCGATCTCGCCTGATGGCAGTATAAATTCTTTTTTATGGCTGAGGATATGATTTTTTAACTGAATGAACGGTATACGGTACGGCCCGAAGTAAACGATGGCATGAATATCAAACCAGTCGTTATCCTCTTTAACCTCCAGATCAATTTTGCTGGCGCCAAACACATAACGTTTTTGGCCCTCGGGCTGCTCAATTTCAAAGCCCGATCCGGTTAATTTATCGTGATGCTGATTGAGCCATTCAAATACCGAGAACGAGTTATCGGCATCCTGATCATTACCGGCTACTTCCAGGTTTTGAAATAATGACGATACGGTTTTTAGGCCTAGTTCTTCCAGTTCGTGCAGTTTGTTCTTTTCCCAGGTAACCGAGCGTTTAATACGATGAAAGATATAACTATCACCGTCGCGCTCCATCCGTACCGAAACATGCCGGCCATCGCCATAAGGGAAAATATAACCCGCGTATTTAAAATAAAGCTGCAACTGCGATATCCCTCCCTCAACATATATGGGCTTTAAAACGGGAACGGCCTCGTGTTTTTCTGTATCGATAGTAAAGCCCTCGGCATATACGTTATGTTTTTCGATAAGGGGGGCCACAAATTTTTCGAGATATGATTTCTCGCTCGAGCGCGGAACGGCTATGTAACGTTTGTTTAAAAACGGCACCAGTTTTTTGCCTTCAATCTCTTTATCAAAATGGTACAGCGTATCGTCCATCAGCATCCAGGCAGGCTGGTTGCAAATGATCTCGGCATTTTTAAACATGAACTCAATACGCATCCCTTTATATTTAATGGTAGGGAAGTAGCGTATTTCCTCCTCATTGCGCCTGAAATGAAAAAGCACCGAAGCCGGTTCATCAGCAATTTTTAGCTTACGCTCGGCTGGGTAGCCCTCCTTGCTCATCAGGTATATCTGTTTATTACCAAGCAGATTCAGCGCGTCGGCCATGCGCTTTTCTATTTTGGGGCGAATGGTATCATACAACTGTTCAGT
>DATJJI010000093.1:0-3680 GCA_035492275.1 Mucilaginibacter sp. | reverse complement strand
CGAGGCATGCGCGTTTTCGCCGCCTAACGATGCCGTGATCAGGGCGACAGGTTTATCAACCAATGTACTGCTGGAAACCAGCCAATCCAGCATGTTTTTTAATTGGCCGGGTACGCCAAACGCATATTCTGGCGTGCAGATAATAAAACCATTGGCATTTGTTAGCAGGTTGCGCAAAGCTGTTACCGGCGCGGGTGGTGTATCATTATCCAGCCCGGGGTCAAAAGGTGGAATCTGTGCCAAATCATTATAGATGATATATTGTACATCAGCCGGAACCAGTGAACCTAAATACTGTAAAATAGCATGGTTTGATGAACCTTGACGCAAGCTGCCGGAAATAGCTATAATGTTTTTCATGAGATAATTTAAACGCAGGCAATTTAAATAATTGTCGGTGATGGTTATTATCACAAGTATTTGCTTACACACTTACTACAATATACTGACCAAAGCCTATTGCCAGCCTACGCAATAAAACCTATTTTTGTATCTCATTTTTAATTTGATGTCTGAAAATATTGAACATGTTAAATGCCTGATTATAGGCTCTGGTCCTGCGGGATATACCGCTGCAATTTATGCTTCGCGTGCTGATTTAAAGCCAGTTATGTATACCGGAATGCTTGCAGGCGGCCAGCTTACCCAAACTACCGATGTAGAGAACTTCCCGGGCTATCCCCAAGGAATTATGGGCCCCGAAATGATGGAAGATTTCCGTCAGCAAGCCGAGCGTTTGGGTACTGATATCCGTTTTGGTTACGTAAGCTCGGTTGATTTTTCGAGCCTGCCGCACAAAGTTGTGGTTGACGAAAGCAAGACCATCACTGCCGATACCGTAATTATATCAACAGGCGCTTCAGCTAAATGGCTAGGCCTTGATTCTGAACAAAAATATAGTGGGTTTGGTGTATCGGCTTGTGCCGTTTGCGACGGGTTCTTTTTTAAGGGGCAAGACGTAGCCATAGTTGGTGCCGGTGATACCGCTGCCGAAGAAGCCACTTACCTGGCAAAACTTTGTCGCAAGGTATATATGATCGTTCGCCGTGGCGAATTCAGGGCATCAAAAGCCATGATGCACCGTGTGTTGAATACCCATAATATCGAGGTGTTATACAATACCGAAACCAAAGAGATATTAGGTGACGGACAAAGTGTGAACGGTGTAGCCGTTACCAACAATAAAACAAACGAAGACAGACATTTAGAGGTAACCGGCTTTTTTGTTGCCATCGGCCATGAACCCAATACTAAAATATTTAAAGGCTGGATAAATATGGACGAAACCGGTTATATCATCACCAAAGCCGGCTCAACCCGTACTAATGTGGAAGGCGTATTTTGCTGTGGTGATGCGCAGGATCATATTTACCGCCAGGCAGTAACCGCCGCCGGTACAGGCTGTATGGCCGCTATTGATGCCGAGCGTTACCTGGCTGCAAAAGAGCACGTGGTAACTGCTTAAACGTACACGAACTCATAACTCACTCCGCGCCGCTTAGCGCGAGGGGCCAACAAAGTGCAGACCGGGTAAAGTAATCGCAAACATAAAATAGCCGCTTTTTTTAGCGGCTATTTTACTTTACAGCAAATTTTTTACGCGCCGGATACGAAATAATTTTTCAAATCTGCTAACTTCACCACCTTTATTAACCGGCTAACCTATAATTATGCAAAAAAGGATATTGTTATTCATCTTCACCTTCCTTTATCTGTCACAAATTAATGTAAACGCGCAAACTCCCGACCCTAACATGGGTATTATACCGGCACCCGTATCGGTAAAAAAAGCTCCCGGCGAATTTACGCTGAGCCAGGAAACCGTTTTACTGGCCGATAGTTTGAACACCCCCTCCGTAAATTTTCTGACCGGTTATCTTCAAACTAAAGCTATGCTGCACATACAGCCCAAGGCTAACACCGGCGGGCAGGTAAATAATAGCATTGTACTCACCAGCGCGGGTTCTGACGGCTTACCTGCCGAGGGCTACCGTCTTATCATCAGCCCAAACAACATTACCATTGTGGCTAAGGGCGCAGGTATGTTTTATGGTATACAAACGCTGTTGCAATTAATGCCTTTAGATCGCCCGGCGAGTGTTAAGTTGCACTGTGTGCAGATAGATGATTACCCGCGTTTTGGCTATCGCGGGTTTATGCTGGATGTTTGCCGTCATTTTTTCTCTGTCGACCTGATCAAGAAATATCTTGACCTGATGGCTTATTATAAATTGAACCGGTTTCACTGGCATTTAACTGATGACCAGGGCTGGCGCATAGAGATCAAGAAATATCCGCGCTTGACCGAAATAGGCAGCAAACGCGCCGAAACACTGATAGGCAATTACCATGACCGTACCCCGCAGCAATTTGACGGCACACCGTATGATGGCTTTTATACGCAGGATCAAATACGCGACGTAGTGCAATACGCTGCCGCTAAATATATTACCATTATCCCCGAAATTGAAATGCCGGGCCATGCCGATGCCGCCCTGGCTGCATATCCTGAGTTTGGATGTAACCCGCCCGATACTTACAAAGTATCAGGCACCTGGAGTGAGCGCCATGATGTGTTTTGCCCAACCGAGCAAACCTTTGCTTTTTTGCAGGATATATTAACAGAAGTTATGGGGCTTTTCCCGGGCAAGTATATTCACATTGGCGGCGATGAAGTTGCCAAGGATGACTGGATGCACAACGAGTTTTGCCAAAAGCTTATCAAGAAATTAAAGCTGAAAGATGAAAAGGGCCTGCAAAGCTATTTCACTTCGCGCATGGAGCAGTTTGTTAACTCAAAAGGGCGCAGTGTTATTGGCTGGGACGAAATATTAGAGGGCGGCCTTGCACCAAATGCCACGGTAATGAGCTGGCGCGGTGAAGCCGGAGGGATACAAGCCGCCGGTTTGAATCATGATGTAATCATGGTGCCTAGCAGCCAGGCATTATACCTTGACCATGCACAAGGCAAATTAGGTACCGAACCTGTGGGCATTGGCGGTTATGCGCCTATTCAAAAAAGCTATGCCTACAACCCGGTGCCGGCGGTATTAACACCCGATCAGCAAAAATATATAGTAGGTGTGCAGGCCAATTTGTGGACGGAATATATTCCAACTGCTAATAAAGTGGAGTATATGATGCTGCCGCGATTATTGTCATTAGCCGAAATAGCGTGGACACAGTTAGCTAACAAAAACTTCACCGATTTTTCTGAAGTGCGCCTGCCATCGCACCTGGCCTGGTTTGAAAAGAACAATTATTTTTTCCGTGTGCCGCCAACCATCGGCGCTAAGGATACCATCATATTTGGCACTCAACTGCGGGTCGACCTGAAATCATCCGTAAAAGGAGCGAAGGTTTATTATACCATTGATGGCTATCCGCCACGTGAAACGGATTATGAATATACCGCACCAATTACCTACAATGTACCGCCCGATCAATACCGCGAACTGCAAACTATGGTGATAACCCCGGCAGGCAAACGCAGCACCGCCACCAAAACAGTTGTATATAATAAAACACCAATGCCGCCGGTAATTTACCAGGGCTCGGCAGTGGGTTTACGTTACCAGCTTATTCCCGGCGAATTTAACAATACAGCCGAACTGAAATTAACCGATAATGGCGACAGCCTTATCACCAAAAACTTTAATACATTAAATTTCAGGAAGGCA
>DATJJI010000092.1:0-3084 GCA_035492275.1 Mucilaginibacter sp. | reverse complement strand
TTGATAATGTTGCCACCGATGGTTTAGGCTCATAAACACCCGAACTTAAATATTGCGGAACAGTATCGTTAGCATTGGTAGCGGCAATAAAACGCTCAACAGGCAATCCCATTTTCCAGGCCAGCAAACCGGCACCTAAATTGCCGAAATTTCCGCTTGGCACTGAAAATATCACTTTGTTAATACCCTGTTTTAACAGCTGAGCATAAGCATTGAAATAATAAAAAGTTTGCGGTATCAACCGGGCTATATTAATAGAATTGGCTGATGTAAGGCGATACTGCTCGTTCAGTTCTTTATCAGTAAAGGCTTGTTTAACCAGTGCCTGGCAATCATCAAAAGTACCGTCAATCTCAATAGCGCGGATGTTTTGGCCATTGGTGGTTAACTGCAGTTCCTGTATATCGCTTACTTTACCTTTAGGATAAAGAATAGTGACACGGGTGTTAGGCACACCTAAAAAGCCCAAAGCTACCGCGCCGCCGGTATCGCCCGATGTAGCTACCAGTACGTCCAGTTGTTTTTCGCCTTCTTCTAAAAAGTAGCTCATGACGCGGCTCATAAAGCGCGCGCCAAAATCTTTAAACGCTAACGATGGACCGTGGAAAAGCTCCAGTACGAAAACATTTTCTTCCAGCTTTACGATGGGCGCGTAAAAGTTAATCGCATCGTCAATTATCGCATTCAGATCAGTAGCGGGGATATCATCACCTAATAAATTTTGTGCTACATGAAATGCAATTTCGGGCAATGTATACTGATCAAGATTATTAATAAATTTATCATCCAAACGTGGAATGCTTTCGGGCATATACAAGCCCTTGTCCTGCGGCATGCTGTTAAAAACCGCGTCTTTAAAGCTTACGCGCGATGATGTGTTGTTGGTACTGTAGAATTTCATTAGTCAATTGTCATTTAGTAATCTTCTTAAAGCGTCATTGCGAGCGTTAGCGTGGCAATCTCTGAACTTTGCATGCGGGAATATCCTGTGTAGAGATTGCCACGTCGTTTCCCTCCTCGCAATGACGTATGGCGCGAATAGTTAACCGATCACCCTCGGCCCTGCGTCGTTAATTGGCGACACGTATGCGTTCGAGCCAATTTTTATACCGGTTAAATGTTGCTGTAGTTTTTGGGTGATTTGCTTGGCAGTTTCTTCGTCACGTGTAAACGCGAATACAGATGGGCCAGAGCCCGAAATACCGAAACTAACCGCGCCCAGTTCCATCGCCATTTCGCGCATTTTGTAAAAATCAGGGATCAGCATAGAGCGTACCGGCTCAACCAGCACATCCTGCATGCTGCGGCCAATCAGGTCAATATCGCCCATAAATAAACCGCTTACCAGCCCGGCAATATTGCCCCATTGGGTAACGGCATCTTTCATATTGATCTTGTTACGGATAATCTGCCTGGCCTCGCGGGTAGGCACATCTACATCAGGGAAAACAATGGCGCAATACAAATCTTTAGGGTGTGGCAGGCGCACTACGTCCAAAGGCTCATAGCTGCGCACCAAAACAAATCCACCGAATAAGGCCGGAGCCACATTGTCCGCATGGCCGTGGCCGCAGGCCATTTCTTCGCCTTTCATGGCAAAAGGCAGTTGCTGTATCGGGTCGCTGGTATCACCCAGTAAAGTTTTGGCAGCGAATAACCCGGCTACGGTACTGGCCGAGCTTGAACCCAATCCACTACCGATCGGCATTTTTTTATGCAGCTCAATATCTAAACCCAAATCGGTACGGCCAATGCTTTCCAGGTAATGTTTTACGCTTACGCTTACGGTGTTTTTAGCCGGGTCCATAGGCAAGCGGCCATCATCGCCAGTAATTTTACTGATGGTGATACCGGGTTTATCAATAATCCGCATGATCACTTCATCGCCCGGCGCATTAACCGCGAAGCCCAGCACATCAAATCCACATACCACATTGGCAACGGTTGCCGGGGCAAAAACCTTAACTGACGCTCCGACGCCCCCCCCGCCCCCTGAAGGGGGAGCTATTACGGAGGTGGCTTTTAAATCTTGTATTTTATTTTCTTCCATATAGTATTTCAAAAAACTCCCCCTTTAGGTGGGTGGGGCTTAATTAGCCCCAACATTAATCAAATCAGCAAATACACCGGCAGCGGTAACCTCGGCACCTGCGCCTGGGCCTTTTACTACCAGCGGGCGCTCTTTATACCTGTCGGTAGTGAATGATATAATATTATCACTGCCTGATAAGGTAAAGAAAGGATGGCTTTCATCAACCATTTGCAGGCTGATGGATGCTTTGCCATCTTCCAGTATGCCGATATATCGTAAAACTTTTCCTTCGCTGGCCGCTTTGTTATTCAGATTGGCAAAATAGGCGTCCTCGGCTTTTAGTGTTGCATAAAAATCATCCACGGATTCAGCGTCAAGGCTGGCCTGTGGTAAAATATTTTCAATTTTTACATCTGCTGCTTCTAAAGTATATCCGGCATCACGAGCCAGGATCAGCATTTTACGCATAAAGTCGGTACCGCGCAGGTCATCGCGCGGATCTGGTTCGGTATAGCCTTTTTCCTGCGCCAGCTTCACCGTATCATGGAAATTGGCATCGCCTTTAAAATTATTAAAGATGAACGATATGGTGCCCGAAAGTATAGCCTCAATACGCTGCACCCTGTCGCCGCTGTTCATCAGGTCTTTTAAGGTACGGATGATAGGTAAACCTGCACCCACGTTGGTTTCATAAAAGAAATCAACGCCATGCTGGCGCGCTGAATCTCTGAAAGTTTTATACTGTTCGTACGAGCCTGAGTTACCAATTTTATTACAGGTTACAATAGATATGGTCGATTTTAAAACCTCCTCATAAAACCCTATGGGCTTAGGGCTGGCGGTATTATCTATAAACACGCAGTTAGGCAGGTTCATGCTTTTCATTTTGGCGATAAATTCTGCCAGGTCGGCCTTTTCGTTGGATTGATCTAAAGTTTCTTCCCAATTATCCAACGAAATACCATCAGTATTAAACGCCATTTTACGGGTGTTGCTGATGCCGGCTATTTTAACCTGTATGCCATTATTTTCCTGCAAAAAGGCAGTGTGTC
>DATJJI010000091.1:0-19743 GCA_035492275.1 Mucilaginibacter sp. | reverse complement strand
ACCGAAGTTATTGGTACAACATTCGGGGCGGTATCGTCACTGATGTTGTTTTACGTGTTCATCATGATATTTACCTTCTTTATCCTGTTTTACCGGCGATTGCTGCTTAGTTTTATATTACAGGCATTTGGTAAGGATAATGAACCTATTGTGCATGATATTGTTGAAAATATTCAAAGCATCCTGAGGCAATACATATTGGGCCTTTTGCTCGAAATGATCATCGTGGCCTGTGTGGCCTGTACCGCGTTTTGGATGATCGGTATCAAATATGCCGCGTTGCTGGGTATCATTGTAGGTCTGTTTAATATAATTCCTTACCTCGGCATTTTTACCGCCCTGTTTTTAAGCGTGCTTATCACTTTTGCCACCGGGCCCATTAGTAATGCCATTGAGGTAGGCGTATGCGTAATTATTATACACGCAATTGATGCCAACGTATTGCTGCCTACCGTTGTGGGCTCGAAAGTGCGGCTTAACGCCCTTATTACCTTTTTAGGAATTATTTTGGGCGAAATGATATGGGGACTATCCGGCATGTTCCTTTCTATTCCCATTATGGCCATATTCAAGATCATTTTTGATCGTATTGAAAGCATGAAGCCCTGGGGCTACCTTCTTGGCGGCGATTACGAATACAAAAAATCGGCCGAGAAAAAAATGAAAACGGAATAAGAGCTAATTATGCGTTTTTTATATAGATTATTAGCGCAGGCCTTGTGCGGTTCCCCTCTTGAGAGGGGTTTAGGGGTGTGTAACCTCGCAATTGACACACCCCATCCACTACACAAAACATCGCGCCCCCTCTCAAGAGGGGAATTCTGCTTCTTTATTTTTTTGACTTCAATATTTTTATCTGTTACAACTTTCGCGCAAGGCCAAAAAGCATTCAAAATAGTACCATTAGGCGTTTTGGGCGGGATAGATGAAAGTAATCTGTCGGCTTATATGGTGGCGCCTGCGGGTAGTAATAATTACATCTGTATGGATGCAGGTACGCTGCATTACGGCTTAAAACAGGCGGTTAAAAATAAGGTTTTCACTATACCGGCCGAGGATGTGCTGAAACAATACATCAAAGGTTATTTTATTTCGCATTCCCACCTCGACCATATTTCGGGCCTGCTCATCAACTCGCCCGATGATAGCGAGAAGGGTATTTACGCGTTTGCGGATTGTATAAACACCATTAAAACTCATTATTTCACCTGGTCCAGCTGGGCCAATTTTGCCAATGAAGGCGAAACCCCGCAGTTAAAAAAATATACTTACCATGTGCTTACGCCGGGTGAAGCAATTGCTGTTGCTAATACTACCATGCAGGTAACGGCCTATCCGCTTAACCATTCTAATTTAACCAGCACGGCTTTTCTCATTAAAAGCAACAACAGCTATTTATTGTATTTAGGCGACACCGGCGCCGATGAAATTGAAAAGAGCCATAACCTGCAATCGCTTTGGCAAACTATCGCGCCGCTGATAAAAAGCAAGCAGTTAAAGGGTATAATGATCGAGGTATCTTTCCCCAACGAGCAGCCCGATAAAACACTTTTTGGGCATCTTACCCCCAAATGGCTCATGGCCGAAATGGATGAATTAAGCAAATTTACCGGAAAAGACGCACTTAAAAACTTTAACCTGGTGATCACCCACGTAAAGCCGCCACAGGCAAGCATAGTTAAAATTAAACAACAGGTAAAAGCAGAGAACGCACTGATTTTAAACCTGATATTTCCGGAGCAGGGCAAGGAATTAGATCTGTAAAATAAATAATCAATGTCATGCTGAACTTGTTTCAGCACCCCACATGCAAAGCAATAACCTGATAGGCGGCCCATCGAGTGGGATGCCGAAACAAGTTCGGCATGACGGTTTTACGAAATAACCTATTAAACCGTTTTCCCTATCTTTACCCCATATATGAAATACCTGCGCCTGCTACTATTTCCGTTTTCGTTGATCTATGCCCTGATTGTGATGATACGCAATTGGTGCTTTGACGCGGGCTTATTTAAAAGCAGGCAATTTGAGCTGCCGGTAATAAGTGTGGGTAACCTGGCCGTTGGCGGCGCAGGCAAAAGCCCCATGACCGAGTATCTGATCCGCCTGTTAAAAAACGATTACAAGCTGGCCACATTAAGCCGGGGCTATGGGCGCGAAACAAAAGGGTACCTAACTGCGACTGCAAGTACTACGGCCACAGAAATTGGCGATGAGCCCGCGCAATTCAAACATAAATTTCCGGATATTACCGTTGCCGTTTGCGAGAAACGTGTTGAAGGCATTGAACAGCTAAAAGTCGATCATAACCTTATTATTATGGACGATGCCTATCAGCATCGCGCCGTAAAGCCCGGCCTCAGCGTTTTGTTGTTTGATTACAACACGGTTAACCAACCACAACTATTGCTACCCGCAGGTAATTTGCGTGAAACCTTTAGCGGTCGCTGGCGTGCGGATGTAATGGTGGTAAGTAAATGTCCCGAAGATTTAAGCAGCGGCGAGCAAAATAAAATAGCAGCTAAATTGGCCCCTCTGCCCTATCAGCAGTTATTTTTTACTTCAATTGCTTATCAGAATTTACAGGACAAGAATGGCAATGAGGCTAATATAGTTATCAATAGCGACACCACGGTTTTCCTCATTACCGGTATTGCCAACGCACAGCCGCTGGTTAATTATATCAAAAAGTATACATCGCACGTTATACATCATAATTATCCCGATCATCACCGCTTTAGCTTAAAAAATATCACTAAACTTGCCGATGAATTTGCTGCCTGCACCGCACAAAAAAAAGTGATCATCACAACAGAAAAGGATGCGCAGCGTTTAGGAGAACAGGAATTGCTGCCGCTGGTTACCTCATTGCCAATTTTGGCAATGCCCATAGGCGTAAAGTTTTTAAATAACGAACAGCAGCAGTTCGACAAATTGATTATTGAATATGTTAGAAAATATACAGAGCACCACCAGCTACATTAAAAGCCGCATTGGTGATTTTGAGCCCGAAGCAGGCATCATATTAGGCACCGGCTTAGGTGGCCTGGTAAACGAAATAGAGGTTGAAAAACAGCTGATGTACTCGAACATCCCTGATTTTCCTATTTCAACGTTGGAGTTTCATTCGGGCAAATTGATATTTGGCACACTGGCAGGTGTTAAGGTTGTTGCCATGCAGGGACGTTTACATTATTACGAAGGTTATAATATGCAGCAGATCACCTTCCCTGTTAGGGTGATGAAAATGCTGGGCATTAAAACCCTGTTCGTATCAAATGCCAGCGGCGCCCTTAATCCGGCGTTTAAAAAGGGTGACCTGATGGTTATTGAAGACCATATTAACCTGCAGCCGGATAACCCGCTCGTGGGGCGTAATGATGACTCGTTGGGCCCGCGTTTCCCTGACATGAGCGAGCCTTATAAACATAACCTGATAGACAAAGCGCTGGCCATCGCCAAAAAAAATAATATACTTTGCCATAAAGGCGTGTACGTAGCTGTAAGCGGCCCTAATTTAGAAACCCGGGCCGAGTATAAATATTTACGCGTAATTGGCGGCGATGCCGTAGGTATGAGCACCGTGCCCGAAGTAATTGTAGCCAACCATATGGGCCTGCCCGTATTTGCTATTTCTGTACTGACGGATGAAGGATTTCCGGAAATATTAAAACCCGTTTCGGTAGAGGAGATCATTGCGGTAGCGCAGCAGGCCGAACCGAAAATTACATTGATACTTAAAGAATTGATTGCCGGTTTAAATGCCCGATAAATTGAAATACATACTGGTATTGCTGTTTTGTATCGCGGTGCAGGGTGCTGTGGCGCAATTTAATCCAACCTATCCGCCCAACCAGCAGCAACAAAATAATAACGGTAATTATTACCGGGATACCGCACGTACCGACAACAGGCCGAGGTTAACCAACGACCAACTGCTGGATACCCTGCGTAAGCGTGAGGAAGGCAAAAAGGATTCGGTTATTTTTACATCGAAATTTATTAAGGTAACTAACGAGGCCCTGCTTAAAGATAGTACACAATTATTCCCTATTGATACCACGCTTGCCAACTTCGAGAACTATAGCGTGCTTTTTCAGCCGCGATCGCCCAAAATAAGCCTGGGCAGTTCGTTGGGTTTAGCGGCACGGAGCTTACTTTTCGAGCCATCAAAAATTATTGGTTTTGATGTGGGCCTGCATGGGCTCGATCCGTTTTTGCTTACCCCGCAGGATATACAGTACTACAATGCAAGGGTGCCTTATACCTTATTATCGTTATACACCGGCGGCCCTGCCGAGCAATATTTTAAGCTTTTACATACCCAAAACGTTAAACCTAACTGGAACGTGGGCATCAATCTGAATTTTACAGGTTCGCGCAATTATTACAGCAGCAATAATGTGCTGGGGCAAAATGTAAGCGATTTAAACGCGGCTGTTTTTACCTGGTACGAATCAAAAAGCAAGCGTTATAATTTATTGGCTAACCTGGTGTTCAATAATCTTAAATCGCCCGAAACAGGAGGATTATTGAACGACACTATTTTCACCGGCTCAAAAGGTTCATTCGACCGGACCACCGAGCGGGTAAAGCTGCCCAACACGTACGAGAATTGGAAAACCAGTGGTTTTTACATCAAGCAGTTTTATTATATAGGGCGCATAGATACGCTGCTTCATAAAAATTCGGCGAATATACTCCCTACCCAACGTGTGGCGTATACGTTTAATTACAATAAAACCGTGTACGAGTTTCTGCAAAATGATATAGATACCTATCATGTGTTTCCTGATTATTATTTCAGCTCCAACCGGTCGCGCGACTCGCTTAACGTATCGCATATACAAAATGATTTCTCGTATAGTTTTTACCTGCGGGGTAAATCGAACAAATTCGTAAAAAATGAATTAAAGCTCGACCTGGGGTTAACACACGACCTTTACACCTACACGCAATACGTTACCGATACGGTACTTGACCGCAACAGCGTTAAGGTACGCATGCCCGACCAAAAACAAAGTACCACTTTTCAGGACATCACCATTAAAGGAAAATTGAGTTACCGCTTTAGCGACAAGGTAAACCTGGAGGCCAACGTGAACCAGATTGCAGCAGGCCGCGATTTTGGCGATTTTATGTATGATGCCAAAGCACTGGTAAATGGCAATAACAAAGCCGGTAAGATCATACTGGATGCTTATGTGCAAAGCAGCTCGCCGCCTTTGGTAGCTACCAGCTGGATATCCAACCACTTTATATTTCATAACTCGTTCAAGAGTCAAAAAACAACGAGCCTGTCCTTCAATTACATCAACAACCCCTTACAGCTCGACCTGAAAGCCGAGTACTTTTTAATATCAGATTACCTGTATTATGTGGCGCAACCCGGCGGTATCGACGCGCACCCGGTTCAGCTGTCAAATGATATTAACCTGTTAAAAATAAGCGTGGGTAAAAACCTTTCATGGCGCGATTTGCATTTTGATAATTTTATCGTGTACGAGAAAACCGACTATCAAAACACCCTGCGTGTGCCTGATCTGTATACCTATAGCAGCCTGTATTATAACTCCTTTATATTTGATGTGGCACATACCTCGCTGGGTATGGATGTACGCTTTAATACGCCTTATACCGCGCCATCGTACGCGGTTGGGTTGGGTCAATTTTATAACGGGCCCAATGTTACCTTTTCATCCTACCCGGTAGCTACTGTATTTTTAAAGGCTACCATCAAACAAACCAATGTATTTGTAATGTATGATTACGCCAATCAGGATGTTTTTGGCAGGGGTTATTATACCGTAAACCGTTATCCGCAACTGCAACGTGTACTAAAATTTGGTGTTAGCTGGATGTTTTTTCAATAACCCCCCAACCCCCTAAAGGGGGAGTTATTATGCAGGATGTTACGTTTGCTAATCAAAAAAACTCCTCCTTCAGGGGGCTGGGGGGGCTACGTTTTCAACTTCTTCTTCCTCGCTGCCGGGAACAGTACATTGTTTAAAATAAGCCGGTAGCCGGGCGAATTAGGGTACAGGCTCAGATCGGTAGCCTGGTCGCCGCCGTGGCGGTATGCTTCGGGGTCGTGGCCGCCGTAAAATGTCCATTGGCCTTTGCCATACTCACCGTGAATGTAACGGGCCTCGTTGGCGCTCTTTAGCTCGCCCATAATGGTTACGCCCGGTTTAAGCGTGTTTTTATTAAAAGCGGTAGCCAAACCCATAAAACCTTTTATCACACGTTCATGATCCTGCGTGAGCATGCTAGGCACCACATCCCACTTGGCCGAAAAATCAAACAGCGTAAAAAAATCATTTTCCTGGGATATATGCCGGGTGTTTGATACATCGATATTACTAAACCCGCGCTGGTACGAATTGGTAACTACTGTAAAGTTTTGAAAAGCGAAGGTTTGGCTAAAATCCAATTTTGATTGCGCGCGCGGGTCGGGCGGATCGCCGTCATACATTTCATCAACAATATCGGTATTAGCGGCAGACAGGGCTATATCAAAGCTATCGGCACCCGAGCACATGGCAAATAAAAAGCCGCCTCCCGCGCAAAAATCGCGTATGCGCTGCGCAACGGCCAGCTTCATTTTCGATACTTTTTGAAAGCCGTATTTATGGGCGGTAGCTTCCTGTATGGCCTTATCTTCTAAAAACTTATTCCCACCCCGGCCGCGGTTCATCATTTTGCTGTACTGGCCGGTAAAATCCTCATGGTGCAGATGCAGCCAATCGTATTTAGGCAGTTCATCTTTTAAAACCTCTTCGTCATAAATAATATCAAACGGAATTTCGGCATATTTAAGGGCGATGATCACCGCGTCGTCCGACGGTTTAATCCCTATTTTGGGCGAATAAACCGCCATGCGCGGCGCTTTCAGCAGTTTTACCAGGTCCATATTAACCGACGGATCAGCTATTTGCGCTTCTATTTCGGTTACTTTGGCATCGGCTAATATCTCGTAACTAACGCCACGTACTTTGCACTCGTCCTCGGTTTTTTTATTATAATTCGTCAGGAAACTTCCGCCGCGATAGTTAAGCAGCCAGTCAACCTCCTCCTCATTCTTCAACACCCAAAAAGCAATACCGTACGATTTTAAATGATCCTTCTGCGTTTCATCCATAGGAATAAGCAACGATGCCGCCTTTAAACCTGGGGCTAAAAGCAGGAAGGTAAAAGCTAAAAGGGGCTTTAGCAGCTGTTTCATTTTTTTATCAGTTGGCGTACATAATATAAATGAGTGGTCAAACAAGAACACTGCCTGACACACCCCTAACCCCTCTCAAGAGGGGAACTCATTTATTATTTAACTAATCTCTAACCACCAATCACTACTCACTAACTATGTTTTCTGTTTCTTCTTCTTCGCGGCGGGGAACAGCACATTATTTAAAATAAGGCGATAACCGGGCGAGTTTGGATGCAGGTTAAGATCGGTCGGCGGATCGCTTACGTTATGCTGGTAATCCTCAGGGTCATGGCCGCCGTAAAATGTCCATTGCCCTTTGCCATATTCGCCGTGAATGTATTTGGCTTCGTTGGCGGTTTTCATTTCGCCCATGATGGTAACACCGGGCTTTACCGTATTTTTATTGAAAGCAGTAGTTAGCCCCATAAATCCTTTTATCACCCGGTCATGGTCTTGTGTAAGCATGCTGGGCACTACATCCCATTTGGCCGAGAAATCAAACAGCGTAAAAAAATCATTAGTGCGGTCAACCTGGCGCCCCTTGGTTACGTCAATATCGCTAAACTGGTGCGATAAGGGGTTGCTATCCAGGTTAAAATTTTGAAAGGCAAAGGTTTCTGTATAATCCAGTTTCGATTGCGCGTTAGGGTCGGCAGGGTCGCCGTCGAACATGCTTTCGCAAATATCGGTATTAGCAGCGGCCAGCGCCACATCAATAGTCTCAGTACCCGAACACATGGCGAATAAAAAGCCGCCACCGGCGCAAAACTCGCGAATGCGCTGCGCGACGGCCAGCTTCATTTTCGATACTTTTTTAAAGCCCAGCTTGGCCGCCATATCTTCCTGCGCTTTTTTATCATCCATATACCACGAGGCATTGCTGTAAGCGGCAAAGAACTTACTGTACTGGCCGGTAAAATCTTCATGGTGCAGATGCAGCCAGTCGTACTTAGGCAGGTCGCCGCGCATCACCTCCTCATCATATACCAGGTCGAAGGGAATTTCGGCATATTTTAATACCAGGGTAACCGCGTCGTCCCAGGGCAGTTTGTTTTTGGGCGAGTACACCGCTATGCGTGGTGCCTTTTGCAGTTTCACCAAATCCATATTTACAGATGGATCGCTTACCTGGGTCACTATCTCGTTCACTTTGGCATCTGCCAAAACCTCGTAGCTAACGCCGCGTATGTTGCATTCATCTTCTAATTTCTTGCTGTAGGTGGTCATGAAGCTGCCGCCGCGATAGTTAAGCAGCCAGTCAACCTCGCCATTATCTTTTAATACCCAAAAAGCTATTCCGTAGGCTTTCAGGTGATTTTTTTGCGCTTCATCCATCGGTAACAGTATAGATGCCGCCCTGGATAGGAAAGGTAAAAAGGTTAAAGCAAAAAGTAGAAAGATAAAAGCTGAAAGTTTTTTTGGATAGCACATATTCAAATTTAACGAATTATTGTTGAAGGTATTATGTTTAATTTAGGCCGATGTTATCTATCGAAACCGATCGCCTTATTTTAAGAGAATTGACCCTGGCGGATATTGACGGCATGTTTGAGCTTGACGCTGACCACGAAGTTGTAAAATACCTGGGGCAAAAGCCCTTCACTTCAAAAGAACAAAGCGCAGCGGTGATCAATTCTTTATTACAGCAATATGCCGAAAATAATATTGGCCGTTGGGCGGTTATTGAGAAAGCATCGAACGAATTTATTGGGTGGTCGGGCCTTAAACTGATAACAGAACCGGTTAACGGGCAAGTTAATTACTACGATGTCGGCTACAGGCTGATCAGGCGTTTTTGGGGCAAAGGCTATGCTACCGAATCGGCAAAGGCTGCTATTCAATATGGGTTTGATACTTTAAAGGCTGATACTATTTACGGTATGTGCCACGTTAATAATGCCGGGTCGGAAAAAGTATTGGAAAAACTTGGCTTAAAGTGTATGGAAACTTTTGAGCTGCGCGGCCTTCCGCACAAATGGTTCAGGATTGATAAATCTTAGGCTAATCAACTCTTTCAAAAAGCTTTCGCCTTTTACCTTTCAGCTTTCTGCCTAAAAATATTACCTTTGCCAACCCATCTAAAAAACAACTGAAATGAGTAAAGCAATATTAAAAACCGAAAAAGGCGACATGACCGTAGAGTTTTACGAGAAAGACGCTCCCATCGCAGTAGCAAACTTTAAAAAACTGGCTAAATCAGGTTTTTACGATAACGTAACTTTTCATCGTGTTATACCAAACTTTGTGATACAAGGCGGCGACCCAACCGGAACAGGCGCGGGCGGCCCGGGCTACCACATAGATTGCGAACTGACCGGAGACAACCAATACCATGATCGCGGCGTATTATCAATGGCTCACGCGGGCCGTAACACCGGTGGCTCACAGTTTTTTATTTGCCACAGCCGTGACAACACTGCACACTTAGACAGAAACCACACCTGCTTTGGTAAGGTTATTGAAAATGTTGACGTGGTTGATGACATTCGCCAGGGCGATAAAATATTAAGTATAGAATTACTTGAGGATTAATTAGTCTTCAAAACTCAAAATAAACAATATGAATTTAAGCGGAATTGTAGCCGTATCGGGCAAACCGGGTTTATGGAAAGCCCTGGTGCAAAACAAAACTGGTTTTGTATTAGAAAGCCTTGATGCGCAAAAAACAAAGCTAATCGCCAACTTATCAACTGCCAAATTAGCGGCCCTAGATGAGATCACCATTTTTGGTTATGATGACGACATCAAGCTAACGGATGTATTTGCACGTATGAAAAGCGCTGCAAACGTTCCTGATGCTAAAGCCGACGGCACCAAGCTGCGTGCATTTTTCAGAGAAGTGGCACCTGATCACGACGAAGAGAAAGTTTATGCTTCGGATATGAAAAAGGTAGTGAACTGGTTCAGCATATTAAAAGATATGCCTTTGTTTAACGAGGAAACAAAAGCCCCAGAAGCTGAAGAAGCAGCCGAGAAACCGGCCGCCAAATCAGCCGTAGCCGAAAAAACAAAAGCGCCAAAAGCAGTAGCCAAAAAAGCACCTGCCCCACCAAAAGCGCCAAAAGTTAACGCGCCAAAAAACCCATCGAAGAAAGGGTAATTGATGTGCAGATATGCAGATGCGTGAATGTGCAGATGCTATAAACAATGAAGGCTTACGAAAATCGTAAGCCTTCATTGTTTATTAAATATTATAAAATTTATTCATTTGCATATCTGCACATCCGCACATTTGTAAATCCACTAACAATCC
This sequence comes from Mucilaginibacter sp., assembly GCA_035492275.1. Lineage (GTDB taxonomy): Bacteria > Bacteroidota > Bacteroidia > Sphingobacteriales > Sphingobacteriaceae > Mucilaginibacter. The sequence goes on along the minus strand of DATJJI010000091.1, from coordinate 9,283 downwards.
GGTTCATCACACTTCTCATCTGCAAACTCGGGCTCGAAGGTGCTGTGGTTAATGTCGAGGTGCTGCAGGCGGTGCCTTAAGTCTTGTTTTATGCTGTCGAACAGATGCAGGTCAGCGGGTTGTATAACCAGGTGGGCGGTTAGCGCGTTCTCTGTGGTGCTGAGCGCCCATACGTGCATGTGGTGAATATCAACCACACCTTTAGCTTTCAGTAATTCGTTTTTGATCTTGGTGAGGTTCATCTCTTTGGGTACGCCATCCATCTCTAACCTCAAGCTGTCTTTAAGCAGGCTCCAGGTTCCGCGCAATATTACAATGGCAATGATCAGGCTTACCGCGCTATCAATCCAGTATAATTTGGTAAAGTAAATGATGATACCGGCTATTACTACACCTAACGATACCACAGCATCCATTGCCATGTGCATGTAAGCGCCTTTTACGTTAAGGTCGCTGTCTTTATCTTTCACAAAAAGCCACGCGGTAAACGCGTTGATGCCTATGCCTATTAGTGACACCCATGCTACTGTACCGCCTTCAATTACCTGCGGATGCATAAAGCGGATAATAGCCTCGTAAGCAATAACGCCTATAGAGGCTACCAGTATTACGGCATTAAAGAAAGAAACTAATATAGTCGACCGTTTATAGCCGTAGGTATAATTGCTGTTTGAGCCCACTTTGGTTAGCTTAAAAGCTAACAGCGCAAGGGCTAATCCTACTACGTCGCTCAGGTTATGGCCAGCATCGGTTAGCAAGGATAGTGAGCCGGTAATTAAACCCGCTATCACCTCGATAACAACAAAAGCCGAGTTTAAAATTATGCCCCATATAAAGGCGGCATTTAAATGATCAAGCTTAGGGGTATGATCGTGGTGGTGATGCCCAAACCCATGCGAATGATCATGAGAATGGCTGTGTGAGTGACTGTGGCCTGACATGCCGCAAAGGTAGGGTTTAGATTTTTGTATTTGAAAGATATTATGTGAATTACTGCACTTTACGATTACTCACCCCGACATCGCTACGCTTGTCGACCCTCTCTTCGTTGCGCGTAAAGAGGGTGGTTTCTTCTTTTACTAACAAAATAGAAAGATAGCTCCCTCTCCTTTGGAGAGGGCCGGGGTGAGGTCTTACTCATGATGATACGGCTCACCCTTCAATATGGTAAAGGCCCGATACAATTGTTCGGTAAAAAACAAACGGATCATTTGGTGCGAGAACGTCATCCGCGACAGCGATAATTTATCATTGGCTCGTTCGTAAACCAAATCGTCAAATCCATATGGGCCACCTACCACAAACACCAGGCTTGAGGTGGAGCTGATAGCTTTTTTATCAAGGTAAGTAGCAAATTGTTTAGATGATAGCTCCATTCCTTTTTCATCCAGCAGAATCACATGATCGAAGGGCGAAATCTTTTTAAGGATCAGTTCAGCTTCTTTAGTTTTTTGCTGCTGCTCGGTCAGGGCTTTGGTGTTTTTTAATTCGGGCAGGTCAATGAGCTCTAAACGGGTGTAATGTTTCAGGCGCTTTACATATTTTTCAATGCCTTCTTTTAAATAAGCATCCTCGGTTTTGCCAACGGTAAGTAAAGTTATCTTCATAAAGCAACAAATAACGTTATTTTAAAATATTAGTGCTTATTTAGCCTGATTTTTATTCAGGATGGAACAAGATATTATTGATAAATATACTCATAACGCGCAGCTGGCCGGCCAGGAGGCTGCTAAATATAAGGACCTGGCTAATACTTATTCTTTTCTTCGGCTGGGAGTTTTTGCCTTAATGGCGCTCAGCATTTATGTGGGGGCGGTTAATAATAATTTTAGTATCGTTGCCATTACTTTCGGTATCCTGCTTTTGTGTTTTGCGTGGCTGGTATCGCGCCAAAGCAGGTATGAACAGCAAATGAAGTATTTCAACGACCTGAAGCTGATCAATGAAAACGAGATAACCAGCATATTTACCCGCCAAAACCTGTATGATAACGGTACAAAATTCGCTAACGAAAAACACTTTTATACTTCCGATCTGGATATTTTTGGCAATGCTTCTTTATTCCAGCTCATCAATCGTGCGGCTACTCCTCCCGGTAATGTTAAGCTGGCCGCATGGCTAAGCGCTCCTGCAAGCATTGAGATCATTGCAGATCGCCAGGAAGCAACCCGCGAGCTATCCGCCAAAAACCAATGGAAGCTGGAACTGCAAACTCTGCTGCTGTTTGCTAAAGACACCCACCCTACCCAGCTACAGGGCCTTTTTAACTACCTGGCATCACCCCTAAACATTCCCGGCGAAAAATGGCTGGTGCCTTATATTAAAGTCGCGCCGTATTTATTAGCCGGTGCTTTAATCGGTGGATTTTTCTTTCCGGTATTTGAGTTGGTAGCGTTAATATTGGGTGTGGCTAATTTCGGCATCTTAATGTCAAACGGCAGTTACATTGCTAAATCATCGGCCATTGCCGATAAGATCAGTAACATACTGGCCAGTTATGCCATCGTGTTTAACAAAATAGAAAGCGAAGAATGGCAATCGCCTTACACCCATAAACTGGCACAGCAAATCAAGGCTAAACGTACCTCGTATAATATCAACGAACTGGCTAAGCTGATCAATAAACTGGGGTATTCGTTAATTATGGTGGTTGGTTTCATCTTAAATGTTTTCTTTTTATGGGCCTTGAAACAGATCATCGCTATTGAGCAATGGAAACGCAACAATCACGAAAACCTGGAAAATGCCTTTGATGTGATCGCCGAGTTTGAGGCGCTGCAAAGCTTGTCGGGTATCCGCTTTAACTATCTGGATTGGGCTACACCGCAAATTGCCGGTGGGGATGCTTATACCCTAACGGCTAAAAATCTGGCCCACCCGCTCATCAACAGTAAAAATCGTATACCTAACGATTATGAGTTACTTGATACGCGCAAAATAGATATCATTACCGGGTCGAACATGGCGGGGAAGAGCACCTTTTTACGTACCGTCGGCATCAATACCGTACTGGCCCTGTGCGGCGCGCCGGTTTGTGCCGATAGCATGGAAGTATCCGTAATGACCATGGTGAGCTATATGCGTATTAAAGATTCGCTGAACGAAAGCACATCAACCTTTAAAGCCGAGCTTGACCGCCTGCAAATGCTGCTGGCTGCCGTTGAGCAGGAATACAAAGTTTTCTTTTTAATAGACGAAATGCTGCGCGGCACCAACTCGGTTGATAAATATCTGGGATCGAAAGCCGTAATTGAGCAGCTGATCGCCAAAAACGCCGTAGGTATGGTAGCTACCCACGATCTGCAAATAGCCCAATTAGAGCAGCAATACCCCACCTACGTACGCAACTTTTACTTCGACATACAGGTAGTGAACGGCGAAATGCTTTTTGATTATAAAATAAAGCACGGCGAATGCAAAACGTTTAACGCTACGTTGTTGCTGAAGCAGATCGGGATAGATATTAAGGCAGAATAATAATATCTTTATTTACTATGCGTAAACTTCTGCCATTAATTTTCTTATTTCTGTGTAGTTGTGTACATGTAAATGATGCCAATTATCAAGAGCTGCAGGACACCATCCAAAAGTTAAAAAAGAAAACGGATTTTCAGCCGTTAGATTCGGCTCACGCTTATGATTTCATTAATAAGTACTATTTGCCATTGATGGACACTTTATTAAGCGGACGCAAGTTGTTATTATATCCAATAAACGGTGAAGACTTTACTGCTATTTTTAAAGATGATGTAATTAAACTTACAGCGGAATATAATAAAGATACAGCTACAATTAATAAGCGATCCAAAATGTATCCACCTCCACCTTTAGGTGTGCTATTTGACAGGTATCATCCGTGGAATGAAAATAAACTTTCAAATATTACATTAATTGCAGACACGCAAATTTATTATTCTCGTGCAGATTGGGATAAAATAAATTTATGGGATAAAAAATATGCGGGTCATGGTTATGTAGGTATCTCTTACCCTTTGTACAACAAATATACGAACAGACTATATTTAAGAGAGTATGTAATTCGATCAGTTGGTGGGATTGATGAAAATCATTTCGAAAACAACTTATGGTTCAAGAAAATTCCCAAAGGATGGAAAATGCTATATAACCACAGAACTATCCGTTAATATCACTTTCCAACAAAATTATCTTCGATTTTTCTTCTAAAAAATTTGCGCAAGCAAATACTTGCATTTATATTTGCAAGCATATACTTGCATAATGATTCAAAGAAGAGACGTATTCCAGGCCATTGCCGACCCTACCCGCCGGCAGATCATCAACATGGTGGCCGATAAACCGCTAAATGTAAACACCATTGCCGATAGTTTTGACGTGAGCCGGCAGGCCATATCGCTGCATATTAAAATTTTAATTGAGTGTGAGCTGTTAAAGATCAAAAAACAGGGTCGCGAACGTTTATGCGAAGCCCAGTTAGACCCACTGAATGAGGTAGCTGTTTGGTTAGAAAACTATCGTAAGCATTTTGAAAACAAACTCGACAACTTAGAAACCTATTTAGATAAACTTAAAAAAGAAAGAAAACATGGAAAGTAACAGTAACGACCGCGTATTACAGATATCAAGAGTATTGAATGCTCCTATCGAGCTGGTTTGGGAAGTATGGACCAAGCCCGAACACATTGCCCAATGGTGGGGACCCAACGGTTTTACCAATACCATAAGCACTATGGACGTAACACCGGGCGGCGAATGGAACCTGGTAATGCATGGCCCCGATGGTACCGACTATGTAAACAAAAGCACTTTTAAAGAGGTGATTGAATTTAAAAGGATAAGCTACGAACACTTTAACCCGCACTTTGTAGCCACGGTTGATTTTGAAGCACAGGGCGAGCAAACTGCCATTAACTGGCGTATGCTATTTGATTCGGCTGAGATATTACAGACTATAGTGAAAGCACATAACGCTGCCGAAGGCCAGAAACAAAATGTAGCCAAACTGGAAGTGTACTTACAAAACCAATTAGCCAATGGAAACGCTTAAAACATCCGGCTATGCCCCAATAAATGGCATCAACATGTATTATGAGATTCATGGCGAGGGCAACATTCCGCTGGTTTTGATACATGGCGGAGGGTCGACCATCGAAACTTCGTTCGCGGTATTATTGCCATTGTTGGCTGCCGATAATCAAGTTATAGCTGTGGAGTTACAAGCCCACGGCCGTACCAGCGACCGTAACGCGCCCGAATCGTTTGAGCAGGACGCGGATGATGTTGCCGCGCTGCTTAACTACTTAAAGATAGCTCAAGCCAATATTATCGGTTTTAGTAATGGTGGCACTACTACGCTGCAAATAGCCATCAGGCATCCGCAACAGATCAATAAAATGGTGATCATGGCTGGGGCTTACAAACGCGAGGGTTTCATGACGGGCTTTTTCAACTTTATGGAAACGGCCACTTTTGAAAGCATGCCCCAACAGTTAAAAGACGCGTTTTTAAAAGTAACACCCAGCCAGGAAGGCTTGTTAAATATGTTTAATAAAGACAAGCAGCGCATGATCGATTTTAAAGATATCAGCGACAACGTTATCCGCGCGATAAAAGCCCCTGCCCTGTTTATGGTTGCTGATAAGGATGTGATCAGTGTGGAGCATACGCTGGCTATGTCGCGTTTAATTGAAGGCGCCGGGCTTATTGTGTTGCCGGGTGTGCACGGGCAGTTTTTTGGTGAAATGGGATCGGTAAATGATGGTAACAAAGCGCCACAGGCTACGGCTATTTTGATCGGGGAGTTTTTGAAGAAATAAAAACTCCCTTATCATTTCGAGCGATAGCGAGAAATCTTGAACACCCTGCTAAGTGTCGCTCGTATAAGATTTCTCGCTATCGCTCGAAATGACAACGATTATTAAATAAAACAAAAAGAGCGATAAGTCTAAACCTATCGCTCTTTTTGTTTAGTTATCCGGCACTTACCGGCCGCCGCCGCCCGGGCCACCGGTACCGCCGCCGCCCATGCCCTGGTCGCCTTGTTTAAGGTCGTCGTTATTTACACCTTTTTTGCTTTGGTTAGGGTTGCTAAAGCTTAGCTTACCAAAGTTATACGTAAACGTTAAACCGAACGAACGGAAAGGTAACTGGAACTTGCTGGTTTGCGTAAAGCCCGGGCTGCTCAGGTTCGACTCGAAAGTTTTATAGGTACTGAACGGCTGTATAGCGTTCAGGCCCAAAGCATATTTCTTATTATCGAATTGTTTTTTAACACCCACACCAAAAATACTGAATGATGGGTTGCTGCCTTGAATGGTGCGGCGCGATGAGCTGCCGAACGCGAACGATTCTGCAATAAAATCACTTGGCAGGGTTAACGAGGCCCTCAGGAAACCGCTGTATTGTATATAGGTACCGTTTTGGCTCTGTGCCAGGTTAAATACACCCGATGGGTCAGGTTTGTAAGTATAGGCATTAATGTTACCCATAATGGTTAATATCTTCCATGGTGTAACCGAGCCAAAGAAACTACCGCCAAACGAGTTGTTATTACCGATGTTTTGGTAGGTAGTAATGGTACCACCCTGCACTACACCGTTTACCACAACCGGTATAGGTGTCGCGATACCTTCAATCAGGCCGCTGGTATGCTTGTAATAAGCCGACAGGTTAACAATTGAACTACCGATATAGGTGTTATAGCCTAACTCTATAGTTTGCGATACTTCAGGGCTCAGGCGTGGGTTACCCACTTTTTGCGCCTGTACGCTGGTGCTATCCACATACGGGTTCAGGAATTGCAAGCTTGGGCGGGTAATGCGTTTGCTGTAACCCAGTTTGATGGTTTGTGTAGCGGTTAGCTTTTTCTGGAAAGTTAAGCTTGGTACAAATGTATTATAGTTTTGGCTGAATGGCGCGATAGACTGCCTCAGGCTCTGCGGGGTACCGTCAATGGTAGTATATTCATCCCTTATACCGGCTAATATGCTATAACCTTTTTTCAGATCAAAAGTAAATACTGTATATGCGGCGCCTACATTTTGATTGTAAGCATAGGTACTTGAGGCTAAGGCATTATATACAAAATCACTACCTAGCGGGCTATACAATTCATTCGATGTATTTATTCTCCTGATGATGTATTTACCACCTGCTTCCAGCTTAATGCTTTTATTGATCGGCAAAGTATAGTCGGCCTGTAAGGTGTACTCGTTGTTGGTACCGTCTATATCGTTTTTAATATTTTTAAACTGTGAGCTGTAATAGTTAATAAAGTCTGAATTACCTATGCTGTGGCTCCATTGGGTTGACAGGTCAAGCTCCTCGCCTTCTTTTTTGTATTTATGCACGTAATCAAAATTCCAGTCGAACCCACTTGCAGGAATAGCATGCGATATGGTATTAACATTATAAGGAGCGGCTGATATATTTTGCGAATTGGTATTGGTATTAAACTCGATCTGCGTTAAACGGATACTGGTATTAATACTGTTATAAGCATTAAACTCATAGCCTGCAGATACTGAACCAATAACAGCATGACGTGTTAATCTGCTGGTACCGTTTGATGAAGTTGAAGTATGGATAGTATCACGGTCTATCTTTTGTGAAGAACTGGTAAGTGAGGTTTGCGGCCACGAGGCATTGCCACCTACGTTCACACTTAAATTAAACCTGTTTTTGTTATAGTTCAGGTTCATGTTACCATTATTTTGACGGGTACCAATACCACCACTTATACTTCCGCTGATGCCTGAAATATTTTTTGATTTGGTGATGATGTTGATGATACCGGCTGATCCTTCCGCATCATATTTAGCAGATGGCGAGGTGATCACTTCCACACTTTTGATCTGATCGGCAGGGATACCTTTTAATACATCGGCCAAACTTGCTGATGTAGCGCCCGATGGCCGGCCGTTGATCAATACACGAACGTTCGCATCACCACGTAAAGACACATTACCGTTAATATCAACTGATACCAATGGCACTTTTTGCAAAATGTCTGTAGCGCTGCCGCCTGCCGCGGTAATATCTTTTTCGGCATTGTAAACTATCTTATCAATCCTGTTTTCAACTAAAGGCGTGGTACCGGTTATGGTAACTTCCTTTAAGGCTTTTGAGCTTGATTTGATCAATATATTACCTAAGTTTTTATCCGGCTTTTCGAGCGTGGTTTCTACATTGCTGATGATCTTGGTAGGGTAACCAACAAAACTTATTTCGAGCCTGTAAACACCCGGTTTAATATCATTTAATTTAAAGTTGCCTTTCTCGTCGGTTAAAACACCTGTAATGGTTGCTTTCCCGGTATTTCTGAATACACTTACGGTACCGTAATCAAGCGGCTTTTGGGTAAGTGAGTCAATAACTGTTCCTGATATTTTACCGACAGTGGTTGAGCCACCGCCACCAACGCCAAACTGCGCCTTGGCCGAAATAACAGAACATATAATTATTATAAGTAAAAGTATACGTTTCATTTTTTAGAATTTTTTGTAATTGGAGGCGAAATTACTTCAATTGTTACAACGAAAAGCCTAATTAATTTTAATTGGGCGTCACAATAATGTAAATGTTACACTAACTACCTGTTAAACAACCATATTTACAATACGGCCCTTAACCACAATTACCTTTTTAGGTTGCTTGCCGTCCAGGTATTTTTGTACATCGGCATTAGCCAAAACAAACTCCTCCACCTCTTTTTGCTCCAGGCTTAAAGGTATGTTCAAGTTCATTTTTGTTTTCCCGTTGATAGAGATCGGGTAAGCAAACTCATCCTCCACTAAATAAACGGAATTAAATTTTGGATACGCGGCGTATGATAAGGTACCTGCTTCGTTGCCTAACAATACCCACAGCTCCTCGCAAATGTGCGGCGCGTAGGATGACAGCACCACAACCAGGTCCTGCAGAACAGCTTTGTTGTTACATTTAAGGTCGGTTAATTCATTTATGGCGATCATGAAGCTGGAAACCGAGGTGTTGAATGAGAAACGCTCGATATCTTCCTCTACCTTGCGAATGATCTTATGCAGTGATTTTAGCTCGGCCTTGGTTGGCTCGGTAGTTGATACCGTAAACTCCCAGGCATCATTATGAAACAAGCGCCAGAATTTACGCAGGAACTTGAACACACCCTCAATACCATTGGTATTCCACGGTTTGCTTTGCTCCAGCGGCCCCAAAAACATTTCGTACATGCGCAGGGTATCGGCACCGTAACGGGCTATTAGGTCATCCGGGTTAACCACGTTGAATTTAGATTTCGACATCTTTTCAACTTCATGGCCGCAAA
>DATJJI010000090.1:0-38683 GCA_035492275.1 Mucilaginibacter sp. | reverse complement strand
ATTATGTGTTCATACCTGCAAGCCGCTCTACTCCGAACTATAATAATCTGAAATATTATTATACGGATATTCCTTCTGCTGAGCTCCAATATTTTTCTAAACAACCGCTGGCCGGGCATAACCCAGGTTATTAAAACTTAATTTATATACCGGCACTTGCCCGGGTCATCCTCCCGGGCAAGTGCTTTTTACTACGAAAAACATGAATAAGATATTATTGTTCAACCCCCGAAGCGCTAATAACAAGTATAGAATACCCAATTCTATTTTAAACATAGCAGCATCAGTTGAAGGAAAATATCAATGGGCTATCATTGATGGGAATTGCGAAACGGATCCATTAAAAAAAATTGAATCATACCTAAAAACCGGGGAGTTTAAATACCTCGGTTTTACAGTTATGCCTGGCCCGCAATTACGGCAGGCCATTACAGCGGCAAAAGCCATCAAACAAAAATATCCACACACTAAAATGATATGGGGTGGCTACTTTCCATCTAACCAGCCCGATGCAGTATTATACTCGGGCTATGTTGATTTTATCATTAACGGCCCTGGCGATCATGCCTTTCCTGCATTGATCGACGCGCTGGAAAACGGCCAACCTTATGAATTTATTAAAAACCTGATATACCAGGCTCCTGACGGCAAAATAACCAAGACCGCTAAAGAGGATTTGATAGATCAGGACACCCTGCCACCACTGCCTTATGATAAACTGAACGAATTTTATCCGATCACCAAATTTTTAGGAAAGACCTATCTGGGCGAAAAAACCATGGCCTACCATTCAAGTATTGGCTGCCCTTTCACCTGTTCGTTTTGTGCCGTAGTGCCTATTTACGAAGCGCGGTGGAAAGCAAAATCGGCACAGCAGGTTTACAATGATGTTAAGTACATAAAAGATAAATGGGGCGCTACCGCGATAGAGTTTCACGATAACAATTTCTTTGTTTCCGAGAAACGGGCCGTTGAGTTTTCGCGCCTGGTTGAACCCGAAAACATGACCTGGTGGGGCATGGCGCGGATAGATACCATGAGTAAATTTAAAGATTCGTCGTTAGCAGCTATTCGTGCTGCCGGGTGCAAGATCATATTTTTTGGTGCCGAAAGTGGTAACAACGCCATTTTGGAGCAGATGGATAAAGGCGGTACCCAAACCGGCGATCAAATCATTGAGTTTGCTGAACGCCTTAAAAAGTTTGATATTATACCCGAGTACTCTTTTGTATTAGGCACACCGGCGCCAACGCCCGAGCAGGTAATGGCGCAAATTGATTTTGAGATCGATTTTATAAAAAAGGTAAAAACCGTAAACCCCAAAACCGAAATTATTATTTACACCTACAGCCCTGTACCTACCGAGGGTTCTGAAATGTACAAACAGGTTTTGGCCAGCGGGTTTAAATTTCCGCAAACACTCGAAGACTGGATAAGTCCGGCCTGGGAAAGTTTCGACTTGCGTAAAAACCCGCTTACCCCGTGGCTAACACCCGAAATGATAGATAAGATAAGAAATTTTGAAACCGTACTAAATGGCGTTTACCCAACGGTGACCGATATCCGTTTAAATTACCTGAAGCGGATGGCCATAAAAATGATAGCTGGTTTGCGTTATAAAATAAACCTGTACCACTACCCGTACGAGATTAAGCTATTACAAAAAGTTTGGCGCTATCGTCAACCCGAGATACAAGGATTCTAAAAACTACCTGCTACATGCCTGTGCAATCATTATATCAAACTTACCAGCGATACCGTACGTTGCAAACGGATAAGATATCGGCATTGCCGGTGGTTATCCTGATGCCGCATAGCGCCTGTAACTGCCGCTGCGTAATGTGCGATATCTGGAAAGACAACAAAAACCTGAAACAGCTTACCGAGCATGATATTATTGACTTGCTTGCCTCTTTGAAAAAATTGGGTACACAGCAGGTGGTAATGTCGGGAGGTGAAGCTTTGCTGAACACCAACTTTTTCAGGCTTTGCCAGATCCTTAAAAAAGAAAATATTAAGGTAAGCCTGCTTACTACCGGCTTATCCATAAAAAATAATGCCCAGCTTATTTTGGAGTGGGTTGATGACCTTATTGTATCGTTGGATGGTGACGAGGCGATGCATGATGCTATCCGTAACATACCCAACGCGTTTAAAAAATTAAAAGAAGGGGTTGAATATATTAAAGCATTAAGCCCCAATTACCGCATAACCGCGCGCACGGTAATACACCGGCTTAACTACCGGGTATGGCCCGCAATTATCGATGAAGCAAAGGCAATGGGTATTGACCAGGTAAGTTTTTTACCTGCCGATATCAGCAGCCACGCGTTTAACCGCCAAACCGCCTGGAGCGAACCCAAGCAGCATGAAATATTATTAAGCGAGCATGAACTGCCCGAGCTGCAAAGCGTGGTAGAGTATATCATCACGAAGTATGCTGTGGATTTCAGCACTCGCTACATTGCCGAATCTGTTTTGCGGATACAGGATATTTATAATTATTACGCGGCATTCTATGAGCTGAATCCGTTCCCTTATAAAAAATGTAATGCGCCCTGGGTATCAACCGTTGTTGAAGCCGATGGCAGTGTGCGCCCGTGCTTTTTTCATGAGGTGATCGGTAATATTCGTGACAATTCATTAGCCGAAATTGTGAATAGCGATGAGGCCATAAAATTCAGGAAAACGCTGGATATGGGTACCAACCCTACTTGTGTAAAATGTGTGTGTACGTTAAATTTATCGCCGAGGGCAAAACTGTAAGCTATGAATAATATACTCTTTTCGCATTCATATTTTTTACGGTTCGACCCTAAGCAATGGGCGCTGGGGCAACCTTACGCGCCCCTGGGCACCATATATGCCGCTGCCCTGATGCGCGAAAATGGTTATAAGGTTTCTTTGTTTGATACCATGTTCGTTGCCGATCCGGCGGAAGCCGAAATAGCTATTGATGATGCGCGGCCTGACTATTTTGTGATATATGATGACGGTTTCAACTACCTCACCAAAATGTGCCTCACCAATATGCGCGAAGCCGCCTTTGCCATGTGCAAAATGGCCAAAGTCAGGGGATGCACGGTTATCGTTTCCAGTTCCGACTCGACCGATCGCTATGAGGAATATTTAAAAGAGGGGGCTGATTTTGTGATCATCGGCGAAGCCGAACATACTTTACTTGAACTAATTGATCATTTAAAAGCGGGTGGAAGCGATTATACGACTATACGGGGATTGGCTTTTAGAAACAACGAGAACAAGGTGTATAAAACATTGGCCCGACCGGTTTTAAAAGAGCTGGACACCCTGCCCCTGCCCGCCTGGGATTTGGTGGACCTGGAACCCTACCGTGAAAGCTGGTTAAAAAACGCGGGCTACTTCTCTATCAACATGAGCACTACACGTGGCTGCCCGTTTAAGTGTAACTGGTGCGCCAAGCCCATTTACGGCAATCGTTACAATTCGCGCAGCCCCGAAAACGTGATAAAGGAGTTGAAACTGTTAAAGGATAAATATCCTATTGACCATATATGGTTCTGCGATGATATTTTTGGGTTAAAGCCGGGTTGGGTAATGGAGTTTGCGCAACTGATACAACAGGAAAACCTGCGCACGCGCTTTAAAATACAATCGCGCGCCGACCTGCTGGTGCATGATGAGCTGGTTGAGGCACTGGCCGCATCGGGCTGCGAAAATGTTTGGATAGGGGCTGAAAGTGGTTCACAAAAAATACTGGATGCCATGGATAAAGGCATCACAGTTGAGCAGATACACATCGCTACCAAAGCCATGAAAAAGGCCGATATAAAACCATCTTTTTTTATTCAGTTTGGCTACCCGGGCGAAGACAAGGCTGATATTGCCAAAACCATTAAGATGATCAATGAGCTGTTACCTTTCGAAATCGGCATTTCTGTATCATATCCGCTGCCAGGCACCGTGTTTTATGACCGGGTAAAAGCCGATCTGAAGAAAAAAACAAACTGGACCGACTCGGACGAAATGGCGCTGATGTTCAACAATAAGTTCCCGGCATCCTACTATAAACAGCTGCATACTTATGTTCATAAAAACTACCATATGCACCTGGCAAAAAACAGTTTGGTTAAGCTGCTAAAAAATCCGTTCAGGATAAATGGCAGCAGTTTAAAAAAGGCATTGTCGGTACTTTATTATACACCGGCTACTTATATTGAACGGGTAAAGCTTAGCCATTTAGAAAAAGCATAATGAGTGCATTTGCTGAAAATATAAACGAACAATACGCGGCGAAGGCATTCTCAGCACAATCGGGCGTATTTGATGAATTATACTCGACCAATACCATTGTGAATTATAAACGCGACAGGGTACGGGCGCACGTATTACGATATATTAAGCCCAATGCCCGCATACTCGAGCTAAACAGCGGTACCGGCGAAGACGCTACTTTTTTTGCAGCACAAGGCCATCACGTTCACGCTACGGATATTGCTGAGGGCATGCAGCAAAAACTAAGAGAAAAGGCAGAACGTTACAACCTGCAAAACAGTATCAGTACTGAGCTTTGCTCTTACACCCAGCTCGATCAATTAAGAAACAAAGGCCCTTTCGATCATGTTTTTTCAAACTTTGCAGGGCTTAATTGTACCGGCGAACTGGATAAAGTTCTGTTATCACTACCTAACCTGTTAACAAAAAACGGCGTGGCTACACTGGTGATATTGCCCAAATTTTGTTTGTGGGAATCGCTGTTATTATTTAAAGGGAAATTTAAAACAGCCACCCGCAGGTGGTTCAGTAAAAACGGGGTAAAGGCGCATGTGGAAGGAACTTATTTTACCTGCTGGTATTATGATCCCTCCTATATCATCAACACGGTTAAAACATCGTTCGATGTACTTTCAGTTGAAGGCTTATGTATCATAGTTCCGCCATCATACATTGAGCATTTTGCCGAACAGCACCCCGTTGCGTACAATCTATTAAAACGTTGGGAAGATAAACTGAAGTTCGGCTGGCCGTGGCGGTTTATTGGCGATTATTACATCATATCGTTAAAGAAAAAATAAATGCTGTTTAGTCATTACCCAAGCTCATCGAAGGGTGTGCGCAAAGCACTCCTCATTTCTCCCCTCCGACAAACTCAGGATTGATAACACAATAGATAAATTAATAAGCTCAGTTAATTAGCCAGCAAATTTTGCGGCTCTATTAATATTCTTGATATCTTGTTCTCGTAACGTTCCAGCAATTTGCTCTGAAAGTTTTTAGGATCAGGTTTTGCATAGTGCTTGTTGGCATCCATACCCATTATTGATCCTTTTGAATTAACCTTTTTCAACGCGGTTTTTTTGAGCCACCTGCTTGCGGTTATATTCATCAGCATATCATCAATAGCATTACCGAATGAGTTATTCAAGGCCTTTTCAAATAGTGATTTTAAGAAAGACGGCTTAACCGGTTTTGCAGAAGATACCCGCATAATTTTATTAGGCAAATAATCTCTTGTCCAGGTATTGGCGGCATAAAATTGCTCGATCATGCTGTCGCCCTGTAAAGGTATCAAAGTAACTACTTCAATAGATGTATAAATGGTTTTTTCTACTATTTCCAGCTGCTGCTCATCTATGTAATAGTTCATGCAGAAGTAGTCCTGTTTGTTTACCAAAAAGGTTAATTTTTTAAACGCGTGCATTAAGGTACGCGCTATCCACAAACGGTTTTTAGCGGTAATGATAAACAGATCGATATCCGAGTTTTCGTCGGCAAAGTTTTTTGAAAGCGATCCCGAAATAGCGATGGCGCGCACATAAGGGAACTTGATCAAAATATCGCTCACTTTAGCCGCTATCTTTATCATTTCGGCGGCTTTTTTATTGCCGGCGCATCGCCTTGCTATTAATGCGTAATTATTTTTAAGTGTATAAAAATTACTGAACTGGTAAATAGCCTGGTTGCCTGTAAGGCATTTTAATGCATAATCAAATTCATCCTGCTCGCACTTATTTTTCAGAAATAAAAAAATCTCCCCGCTGGTCAATGGATAATTAAACAGGTCGAAATACGCCAGCGTAGCCAATATGTTTTCCTTGATCTCGTTCACAAATGTTTTTTTATTAATAGATATGATCACTGCAGGGGAAAGTTTTCTTTTTTTATAGTGATGACGGGGCAAAACGGCAATAGGTTGCCCACAGGAAAAGAAAAATTAAGTGATTTTGCTATTGTAACAGGTTGTTTACAATGCCTGAAATTACTATCATTTTATTCGAGATACCATTCTTCAAAAAATTGTTAATGATAATTAATTAGATACTAAAAAGATAGTTTATTTGTATCACAATAAATAAAAACATAAATTTGTAATGACTTAAGCCGAGTTTATACCCAAATCATCAAATTATTTATGTCAGAAGTTCAAAATATAAGTGAACAAAAACCTGAAATCATTAACGAATGGTTTAATCAGTTCATTTCAGATATTAAATTTGATCAGATGATGATGGAAACTGGCACTGCACCAGTGGATAAAAGGGAATTTTACGACAATGCAATTGCTGGCAACGTCCAAGGTATATTTAATTCTATGCGTATTGAAAGCACAAAATTCTATATATCTCAAGTAATTAATGATTATTTTAAGGAGTTATTTAGCAAAAACGTTTTTCCACAAAAATTAGCTTTTGATTTCTCTGATGCTAAAATATTGGTATGGGCGCAAATTAAAACTGAAGATGTTTCAACAGAAGATGCTTTGATCCTATCTGAAGCTGAAGCTAATTCTAAGTACTCCGATAATGGGTTTTATATATCTTCAACTATTGTAGAAGAATGTGATAATCTACCCATACCCTCCCATTATCATGAAGTAAAAATTAATGGCAGACTTCCAGAATCACATTAATCAAGCTAATAGGAATTTAGCAATATTAGAAAAAACTAATAATTTTATTGATGATAGTTGGGACTGGCAGGTTACTACTGCTTATTACGTTGCTGTTCACTTAATGAATGCTCATTTAGCTAAAACTGCTAATCTTCATTACACCACACATGACAAAGTGAAAAATGCTTTGTTTAATGTCCTTTCGCCAGCAAAAATAGATCAAACTATTTATTTAGAATATGTTAAGCTAGAAAATTTATCAAGAAGATCAAGGTATTTGTGTAACGATTCAGCGCCGGCTGAAACTGGTAAAACCTTCCTAACTTATGACGTTCATTTAAAAAGAGCTTTAGAAAAATTAGACAGTATAATGAAATATATGGCAAAAGAACATAAACTGTCATTCTCAATTATACAAGTTGATTGTATTGAAATTAAGCCTTTAACATTAACTTATTTTAAATATCGACAGAAAATAGGATCTGTTGAAAAATAAACTACTATTTTACGATACGTTTGGCGTTATCCTTAACAAAGGTATCCCAGCCGGAGTATGATTTTTTATTACCGCTTTTACCGGTATTTATTTTTTGGAACGAGTGACACACCGCAACGGCAAGGCCATCGGTAGCATCCAAAAAATCGGGCGTTTCTTTAAAATTGAGCAGGTTTTGCAGCATAGCGGCTACCTGCTCTTTAGCGGCATTACCATTCCCGGTGATAGATTGTTTGATTTTGCGTGGCGAGTATTCGGTTACCTCAATACTGCGCGACAGTGCCGCAGCCATAGCCACCCCCTGCGCCCTGCCCAACTTTAACATTACCTGTATATTTTTGCCATAAAAGGGGGCTTCAATAGCCAGGCAGTCGGGTTTGTAGTTATCAATTAAAGCAACTGTTTTTTCGAATATGCGCTGCAGTTTCAGCATGTGGTCGTCAATTTTATCCATCTTTACTACACCCAGGCTTATCAGCTCAATTTTATTGCCCGTTTCTTTTACCAGCCCATAGCCCATTACTGCCGTGCCGGGGTCAATGCCTAAAATTATCCGTTCTTTTGGGGGTGTTAGTTGCTGCATGATATTTATGTACGATTGTCATGATGAACGCAACAAAGTATCTTGCACACCTTACAATCTTGATAAGATGCTTCGTTCCTCAGCATGACAAATTTGTTTTTAAAGTTAATAATCACTCCTTACTATTCCGCAGTATCGCCATATATTCTTTCCGGCTGATCATCCGTGCGCCCATTGATTCCATATGCTCGCTGTGCACCTGGCAATCCAGCAATTTATATTTACTACTTTTACAAAGTTTGATCACCGCTGTTTTCGAGGCGTTACTTACCTTACTGAACATACTCTCGCCGCAAAAAACATGGCCGACTGCCACGCCGTACATGCCGCCAACCAGTTCATTGTTTTGCCATATTTCGATGGAGTGTGCATGCCCGCGCTTATGCAGGTCGATGTAAGCCCGCTTCATATCAGCGGTTATCCAGGTGCCGTCCTGGTCTTTTCGCTCAACTGCCGAGCAGGCTTCGATCACATCGGCAAAGCATTGATCGTGTGTTATGGTAAAACGATTTGAATTTAATATTCTTTTCATGCTGGATGAAATATGCAGTTCATCCGGGAACAGCACAAATCGTTCATGCGGCGAATACCATAAAATAGGTGTATCATCACTATACCACGGAAAAATGCCCTCCTGGTAAGCCAGCACCAAACGATCGGCAGAAAGATCACCCCCAACCGCAAGAAGCCCGTCAGGCTCGGCCAGGGCGGGATCGGGGAAAATTAAATCTTCGTTCAGCCTGAATATCATCAGGACAAATTTATAGCTTAGGGTAATAAAAAAGTTACAGGCATTAAACTATTTGCCAAAGCGCTTGTCACACCAATGTAAATCCCCTAAAAATGGCAAGTAATTTAAAGCAGGTCAAGCATTTATTCTCGCGCGCAGGTTTCGGGATGAATTTTGAAGATTTCGCATCCGCTGAAAATATCTCCATTAAACAAGCCGTAAAACAACTTTTCCAATCATCAGAGGATAGCCAGCTCCTTAATATCATTAAAGGTAATACCGATTACAAGATGCTCATAAAGGGCAATGCTGATGATAAAAAGATGTTTTTACAGGAGCGCCGCGAAGAAGAGAAACAACTTAACCTGGGCTGGATAAACCAAATGAGCACCACCAAAGCTCAACTACGCGAAAAAATGACCCTGTTTTGGAACAATCATTTTGCCTGCCGTACCATTAATGGAGATGATGCTCAGCAGCTAAACAATATTCAACGCGACAACGCCCTGGGCAATTTTGGTAAAATGACATTGGAGATTGCCAAAGCGCCTGCCATGCTGCAATTTTTAAATAATCAGCAAAATTTAAAAGGGCACCCTAACGAGAATTTTGCACGCGAGCTGATGGAGTTATTTACCATTGGCCGTGGTAATTATACCGAGCAGGATGTAAAAGAATCGGCACGCGCGTTTACCGGCTGGGGCTTTGACCGCACTGGCGAATTCAGGCTGCGGCCCTTTGTACATGATAATGGCCAGAAAACTTTCCTGGGCAAAACCGGGAACTTAAACGGCGACGATATTATTATTACACTGTTGCAAAAACGGGAAACCGCGCATTTTATCTGCACCAAATTGTATAAATATTTAGTGAACGAGGTGCCTGACCCGGCTCATGTTAACGCCATGGCCGATGTTTTTTACCGTTCAAACTACGAAATAAAGCCTTTGCTGGAGTTCGTTTTTACTGCCGATTGGTTTTATGAAGATAAAAATACCGGCAACCTGATCAAATCGCCGGTTGAGTTGATCGTAGGATTGAACAGGCAATTCAATATCAATTATCAGCGGCCCGAAGTTTTAATACAGTTTCAGAAGGTATTGGGTCAAATGTTATTTTACCCGCCCAATGTTGCCGGCTGGCCGGGTGGACGTAGCTGGATAGACAGCTCATCGCTCATGTATCGCATAAAAATACCATCGACCTTATTAAACGGCGGCGTAATTGATTTTACCGGCAAAGCCGACCCGGAAGATGAAGCTTTTTTAGCTAACATGCATAACCGGCAGGAGGCCACGAATACCCGGGTACAGGCACAACCCGATTGGAACAAGTTTTTAAGCGCCATACCCAAGCAATTAAATAAAACAAGCATCGCGCAGTTCATGTTAGAACCTAAGTTAAGCGATGCATTGATGAATACGGTCAATCAATCGAAGGATATAAAATCGATGGTGGTGGAATTGGTTTCGTCACCAGAATATCAATTAGCGTAACCCCCCAACCCCCTAAAGGGGGAACAATTGGAGGGTAGATAATTTAAAAAAAACAAAAAAGCTCCCCCTTTAGGGGGCTGGGGGGTTAACATGAACAACTCGAAACAGATAAAGCATTTATATGCGAGAGCGGGATTCGGCATTCGTTTCGAAGATCTGCACGACCAGGAAAACCAGTCGATCAAAAAAACTGTGAAGAAGCTTTTTAAAGCTTCCGAGAAAATAGAACCCATCAACGCGATCAATGAAAACATTGACCTGCGCCCTCACCCCGCAACCCAAACCGACGACGAGAAAAGAGCCTTGCAAGAAGACCGCAATAAGCAGGAAAGGGCATTAAATGACGCCTGGTTAAAACAACTTAGTGAAACTGACGCGCAGCTGCGGGAAAAGATGACCCTGTTTTGGCATAATCATTTTGCCTGCAATATTGGCAATGCTTATTACGAGCAGGAGCTGAACAATATTGAACGTGCGAATGCACTGGGTAATTTCAACACCTTGTTATTACAGGTATCGCAAACTCCGGCTATGCTCCAATTTTTAAATAATCAGCAAAATCAAAAGGGCCATCCTAACGAGAATTTTGCGCGTGAGCTGATGGAGTTATTTACTTTGGGTCGTGGTAATTATACGGAGCAGGATATTAAAGAATCGGCACGTGCGTTTACGGGCTGGGCTTATAGCGGCAAGGATGGTACGTATACTTTTAACCCGCGGGTGCATGATACCGGCATGAAAACCTTTTTGGGTAAAACCGCGAATTATTGCGGTGAGGATATCATGAACATCATCACCGAAAACAAGCAAACCGCCGTGTTTTTGTGTACCAAACTGTACCGTTATTTTGTGAATGATGCACCTGACAATGACCACATTAACCAAATGGCTAACGTGTTATATCATACTGATTATGAAATTAAACCACTGCTTGAATTTGTATTTACTGCCGATTGGTTTTATGAGGATAAGAACATTGGCAACCTGGTAAAATCGCCCATTGATTTTTTGGTGGGATTGAATCGTCAGTTTTATATCAGCTACCAAAACCCGGATGTTTTAATGCAGTTTCAGCGTACGTTGGGGCAGGTATTATTCCGGCCGCCGAATGTAGCGGGCTGGCCGGGCGGCAGGAGCTGGATAGATAGTTCGTCGCTCATGTACCGCATGAAGATACCATCAACCATATTAAACGCGGGCCTGATAGATTTTACTGGCAAAGCCACACCCGAGGATGAGGCTTACCTGGCATCGCAACGCAAACAGCAGCTTAACGTAATTAAACGTGTACAGGCGCAGCCGGATTGGGATAAGTTTTTACATGATATCCCGGCCGGTACCTCGCACCAGCAAATAGCCCAGTTTATGCTGGAGCCAAAGCTGGATAAAACTGTAATTGATGAAGTAAATAACTCGGGCGATATAAAATCGACCATTATACAAATAGTTTCAACACCGGAGTATCAGCTATGTTAAACCCCCTAACCCCCTAAAGGGGAATAATGGTGGGTTACATACAATTATTAAAAATATAAATCAAAAGCTCCCCCTTTAGGGGGCTGGGGGGTTAATTATTATGGAACGCAGAAGTTTTTTAAAGAACACAGCACTAATATCAGGCGCGTTTATGGTGCCTGCATTTTTAAAGCCTTTCGAGGCTATGGCAAAAAGTGAGCTGACCGGGCACAAAAACCTGGTGATCATCCAGCTTTCGGGCGGTAATGATGGGTTAAATACCATTATCCCGTATGGTAATGATATTTACTACCAAAAGCGCAAAACCATTGCCATCAATAAACCGGATATTGTTACGCTGAATGATATGCAGGGGCTTAATCCTAATCTGTCGGCATTAAAAGAAATATATGACCAGGGATGGATGAGCATTATTAATTCGGTAGGCTATCCTAACCCTGACAGGTCACACTTCCGCTCGATGGATATATGGCAAACCGGCAGCGATGCCAACCAGTTTTTAACTACGGGCTGGATTGGCCGTTACCTGGATTCGAACTGCCAGACCTGCATCAACCCCTATACGGCTATCGAGGTGGACGATACCTTGTCGCTGGCCATGAAGGGTGCTAAAATGAAAGGTATTGCCGTGCAAGACCCCAACAAACTGTTCCAAACCACCCGCGAACCATTTTTTAAAGACCTGGTGCATGACCACGGCGCTAACCTGAGCGAAGATAATTTAGGCTACCTGTATAAAACCATGATCGAAACTTATTCATCGGCTGATTATATACAAAAAACCTCGAAGACTTATAATGTAACCGCTACTTACCCGGCAACGCAGCTGGGTAACCAGTTAAAAAGTGTATCCAAGTTTATTAACTCGGGGCTGGATACAAGAGTTTATTATGTATCGTTAAGCGGGTTTGACACGCACGTTGGGCAGCAAAACCAACAGGGCAGGCAATTAAAAATCTATGCCGATGCCGTAGCCGCGTTTGTGAAAGATTTGAAAGCGATGGGCAAACTGGATGATACGCTGGTGATGACCTTCTCTGAATTTGGCCGCCGCGTTGAGCAAAACGCCAGCAACGGCACCGATCACGGTACCGCCAACAACGTGCTGGTATTTGGAGGCAAACTGAAAAAAGCCGGTATATTTAATGATGCACCCGACTTGACCCAGCTGGATAACGGCGACCTGAAATACCAGGTTGATTTCCGGGATGTGTACGCTACCCTGCTTGATAAATGGCTGGATGTAAATAACAGCCAGATATTGAACAAGAATTTTACCGGGCTGGATCTGGTTTAAATACCCACTTCTGCAGCCCTGCCCGATAGGATGAAGCCGCCCGCGGCTACTGCCAGGTCGAGCAGGAATGGAGTCCATATGGTTGCATCAAAAGGGTGTTTAAATAATAATGGTAAAGAATAGCAAAGGGCCATTATCATTAAGGTGATATTAAGCACACGTATAGCCTTCATGGTATACATTTGGGTAATGATACAGAGTGTGGCAATAACGATAATACCACCGATAATATAATCGCAAACATTAACAGCCGGAAAATAAACCGGCACCTTTGCCGTAATAAAGCCTGCATGGATAAAATGTAAAGCACCTAATATCAACACGGGTACAGCAAAAACAAACCGGCCTGATTTTCTTAAAAAAACGGGGGCGGTAAGCATTAACGCCCCGCCTGTAATAGCGATATCCTGCAAAGCGCGCACCCAGTTTATTTGTGTGCTTGTTTTTGATGCCAGTTGAGGCACGTGTATTAACAGGATAAATATCCCCAGCATTATACTCAGTAAAAGCGCGGCAAGGTCAACCTTAATACGTAACAGAAAACTGATTCCCGCCAATATCATAGCCGTACCTGTAAAGCCCGCCCAAAATACTTTGAATGGCATATAAGACGGTACCAGGGTGCTTACAAATTGAATATACATATAATGCTGCACACCTACCCCTATCCAGGCTATGGCGAATAACAGCAACCCAATATTTAAACAAGTATTGTTTGAATTTGATGACGAAACAAGCTTCATTATGAAGGATTTAAGTTTATGGTATCATCAAATATAATGATAATATTAAATCCTGCTTAATATTGCCGTGGCGGTTAATTTTTCCTGAACGCCTGAGGTCATATCTTTAAAAGTAAGTTCGCCGCTCTGCATTTCGTCGCTGCCAATTACTATGGTGTAAGGGATGTTTTTGTTATTGGCATAATCCAGTTGCTTTTTGATCTTGGCGCCTGCGGGATATAATTCTGCATTGATACCGTTTTCGCGTAGCTGCTGTAGCAGCGGGAGCGCATAAAGCTCGCCCTCTTTATCAAAACAGCAAATTAAAACCTGCGTGCTTTGGTTAGCGTTGGCCGGGAAAAGGTTTAGCTCTTCCATCACATCATAAATACGGTCGGCACCGAACGAGATACCCACACCTGTAAGGCCCTTTAAACCAAACATGCCGGTCAGGTCATCATACCGGCCGCCGCCGCCAATGCTGCCCATTTGTGCTTCGTTAGTTTTAACCTCAAATATGGCACCGGTGTAGTAATTCAATCCCCGGGCAAGGGTAATATCAAGCTCGATGGTGGCGTTATATATTTTAAAGTTATTGATGTAATTAAATACTTCGTCTATCTCATCGCAGCCCTTTAAACCGATAGCCGAATCGACAAGTGCTTTACGCAAACTTTGCAGCTTAACACTATTTGAACCTTCCAGTAAAATAACCGGTTTTAATTTTTCGATATCTGCAGGCGTAAAGCCTTTTTCAAGCAGTTCCTTGATCACACCATCCAGGCCTATCTTATCCAATTTATCGATCGCTACAGTCAGATCGATGATATTATCAGCTTTTCCTATAACTTCTGCTATTCCTGATAGAATTTTTCTATTATTGATTTTGATGGTAAAATCCCTTAATCCAAGGTTACTTAAAGCCTCGTCATAGATCAAAATAAACTCGGCCTCGTTCAGCAATGAATCAGAGCCAACCACATCGGCATCGCACTGAAAGAATTCGCGGTAGCGCCCCTTCTGCGGCCTGTCGGCACGCCATACCGGCTGTACCTGGAAACGTTTAAAAGGGAAAGTGATCTCGTTTTGGTGCATCACCACGTAACGGGCAAAGGGAACGGTTAAATCGTAGCGTAGGGCTTTTTCAGAAATATCCTGGGTAATGATTTGCGAGTTTTGCGTGGTAAGTTTTTGCGGATCAACTTTGGATAAATAATCGCCGCTATTCAATATTTTAAATATCAGTTTATCACCCTCATCACCATACTTTCCCATCAAGGTCGACAGGTTTTCCATCGATGGCGTTTCTATCTGCTGATAGCCGTATTTGCGGAACACAGTTTTAATAGTATCGAAAATAAAATTGCGTTTCACCATTTCGGCAGGCGAAAAGTCGCGGGTTCCTTTAGGTACGGATGGTTTGATAGAGGCCATGCGGCAAATGTACGAAAAAGATCAGCCCCCTCTAAATCTCCCCCGGGAGGGGAGACTTTTTATTATTCTTTTATTAAGCCCTCCCTTCCGGGGAGGGTTGGGAGGGGCTGTACTCCAACAACTCCATCCTGTTACCAAACGGATCAAGAAAGGTAAAACGATCGCGGCCTTCTATCAATGGCTCTTCGTCGATGGTAATACCATTAATCTCCAGTTGTCGGCGGGCGGCAGCCAGATCGGCTACCTCAAAAGCGGTGTGCCTAAAGGTGCGGCCAACGGGTGTTTCTACGCCCACATGTAATTGTATATCGGCAATATTGAACCAATAGCCGGGTTTAGTAAAAACATGATCGGGGCGCGGTATGTGTTCAAGGCCCATCACATCTTTATAAAACAAATAAGCCGCCTCTAATTGCTCTGGCGCAACACAGATATTAATGTGATCGGTACGTTTATAGTGTATCATTATTATTCATGCTCGGCAAAAGTGAGCACATAGCCGTTGTTGTCTTTAATGGAAAATTCGGTAGCACCGTAAAAAGTTTTTTCAAGCCCCTTTAATACGGTCACCTTATCCTTTATCTGCTCAAAAAATTGCTGAATACCTTTCAGGCTAATATATAATAAAAGCGAGCCGCCATCCTTACGCGATATCTCGGGCAGATCATTGGCCAAACTTTCATAGGTTTGAAACATCATGGTAACGCTGCCGTTTACCATCATGGCCCAAACCAGGTCGTCGCCGGTTTCGGGGACCGACATGGTAATTTTAAATCCTAATAATTCATAAAAAGCAACCGTTGCTTTCATGTCGGTTACAAAAATATTGGGCGATAGGGCTTCCATTGTACAGCGGTTTATGATGTGGTTATGACGAGTTAAATATAACTGAATTCATAACTTTATCCAATCAATAAATAACCATATTTGCCTTTATGACCAAAGAAATAAAACGCTGCACCTGGGCCGGTACCGACCCCTTATATATCAAGTACCATGACGAAGAATGGGGCAAAACCGTTCATGACGACAAAATATTGTTCGAGTTTTTAATACTCGAATCTGCCCAGGCGGGCCTGAGCTGGATCACCATTTTGCGCCGCCGCGAAAATTACCGCAAGGCCTTCGCCGGTTTTGATGTGAACAAAGTTGCCACGTTTACCAACGAGGATGTAGAACGCTTAATGCAGGATGCCGGTATTATCCGCAACCGCTTAAAAATACTGGCGGCTATAAAAAACGCCCAGCTGTTTATCGAGGTACAAAAAGAGTTTGGATCGTTCGATAAATACCTGTACAGCTTTATGCCTGATGGTAAGCCTGTTAATAACACCTCGGGCAGTTTGCCTGCCACCACGCCTATATCCGACGCGATAAGCAAGGACATGAAAAAGCGCGGCTTTAAGTTTTTTGGCAGTACCATTTGTTATGCCCACATGCAGGCAACCGGTATGGTGAATGATCATGTGCCGGGCTGTAGTTTTAAATAGCCTCACCCCAACCCCTCTCCAAAGGAGAGGGGCATTATTAACCTTCTTTACCGCTTGCGGAAGAGAGGGTCGCGCACGAAGTGTCGCGGGGGTGAGTCGCCGGCGCGATAATCAAAACAAACTTTATTGGAATCTTCAACATAATTGTATTTTTGAAAACATCAGTGAAATCAAATCTCACCGGTGAAATCAAAATAATACAATGAAAAAGCTTTTCCTTTTAGATGGTATGGCCCTGATATACCGGGCGCATTTTGCTTTAAGTAAAACCCCTCGCTTCACTTCGGGCGGGTTAAATACTTCGGCGGTGATGGGGTTTACCAATACTTTGCTTGATGTATTAAAAAAAGAAAAGCCTACCCATATGGCCGTGGTATTTGATACCGACGCGCCTACTGAACGCCACACCGATTTCGCAGCCTACAAAGCACACCGCGAAACTATGCCCGAAGATCTGTCGGCAGCGTTACCCTATATATTTAAACTGATCCTGGGCTTTAACATCCCGGTTATTACGTCGGATGGTTATGAGGCCGATGATATCATAGGCACTCTTGCAAAAAAAGCCGAACAAAAGGGCTACCAGGTTTATTGCATGACTCCGGATAAGGATTTCGCGCAGTTGGTGTCTGAGAATATCTTTATTTATAAACCTGCCCGTATGGGTAATGAAATGGAAATTTTGGGCGTACCCGAGGTATTGGCCAAATGGGAAATTGAACGCCCCGAGCAGGTAATTGATATTTTAGGTTTATGGGGCGATGCCGTGGATGGTATTCCGGGCATTCCGGGTGTGGGCGAAAAAACCGCTAAAACCCTGATCAAACAGTACGGTAGTGTTGAAGAAATAATTGCCCACAGCCACGAGTTAAAAGGAAAGCTAAAAGAAAACGTAGAAACCTTTGCCGAGCAAGGCTTAATGTCGAAAAAGCTGGCTACCATCAACCTGAACTCACCGGTTGAGCTGGACGAGGCCGGGTTGGAAATGTGCGACCCAAGTCGTGAGCTATTAGAGCCCTTGTTTGCCGAGTTAGAGTTCAGAACTTTAGGCCGGCGTGTTTTTGGGGATGATTTCAGCATTACCGAAATAAAGGCGGTATCGGCAGGAACCCAGATAGATATGTTTGGCGCTCCGATAGCCGAGGGCCGCACTACCATGACGGTTGATGTACAAGACATTAAAGAACCGGAATTTGAAACGGCTGCCAAAAACATCAATAACGTATCGCACCAATATCATTTGGCTGATACTAAAGAAAAGCGCGCGGAACTTATCGCCCTGCTAAAAAAACAAAAAAGCTTTTGCTTTGATACAGAAACTACCGGCACCGATGCCAATAACTGCGAGTTGGTGGGCCTGTCCTTCTCGGTAAAAGCTACCGAGGGCTGGTATGTGCCTGTGCCCGCTAACCAGGATGAGACAAAAGCCATAGTGACCGAGTTTAAAGAGGTGATGGAAGACGCCGCGATCGGCAAGATCGGGCAGAATATTAAGTTCGATATTTTAATGTTGAAATGGTACGATGTAAACTTACAAGGCGACCTGTTCGATACCATGATGGCGCATTACATTATCGACCCGGATACCCGCCATGGCATGGATGTGCTGAGCGAAAATTACCTGGGCTATAAACCGGTTTCCATTACCGAACTTATTGGCCCTAAAGGTAAAAACCAGGGCAGCATGCGCGATGTGGATGTAGAGAAAATTAAAGAATATGCTGCCGAAGATGCCGACATCACCCTGCAACTAAAGGAAGTATTTGACCCCAAGATAAAAGCCGTAGGCGCTGATGACCTGCTGCATAAAATTGAAAATCCGCTGATCTATGTATTGGCGGATATTGAGTATGAAGGTGTACGCATTGACCACGACACGCTGAAAGATTTTTCGAAAGATCTGGAAACGGATATCACTAAGCTGGAAAAAACGGTTTATGAAAAAGCGGGCGTACGTTTCAATATCGCATCGCCAAAGCAACTGGGCGAGGTGTTGTTTGAAAAACTGATGCTCGACCCTAAAGCCAAAAAAACCAAAACCGGACAATACCAAACCGGCGAAGATGTATTGTTATCATTAGCCGCCAAAAGCGATATTGTTCGCGATATACTGGATTATCGCCAGTTGCAAAAATTAAAATCAACCTACGTTGATGCTTTGCCGCAGATGGTGAACCAAAAAACCGGCCGTGTGCATACCAGTTATAACCAGGCAGTAGCAGCAACCGGGCGTTTAAGCTCAACCAACCCTAACCTGCAAAATATACCCATCCGCACCGAGCGCGGGCGCGAGGTACGCAAGGCTTTTATTCCGCGCGATGAAGGGCACGTGATCATATCTGCGGATTATTCGCAGATAGAGCTGCGTATTATTGCCGAGATCAGCAAGGATGCCAACATGATGGACGCTTTTGTAAAAGGCATCGACATTCATACGGCTACCGCTGCCAATGTATACGGTGTAACGGTTGAGGATGTAGACAGCACCCAGCGTCGTAATGCCAAGGCGGTAAACTTTGGTATTATTTACGGGCAGTCGGCCTTTGGTTTATCGCAAAACCTGGGAATACCACGTAAGGAAGCTGCCGAGATCATTGAGAATTATTTCGCGCAGTTCCCCGGCATCAAACAGTATATGGCCGATACCATGAACTTTGCCCGCGAAAACGGTTATGTAACTACGCTGATGGGGCGCCGCCGCTACCTGCGCGATATCAACTCGGCTAACCAAACCGTACGTGGCTTTGCCGAACGAAATGCCATTAACGCGCCCATACAAGGCTCGGCGGCTGATATGATCAAGATAGCCATGATCAATATTCATAAAGAATTCAAAGCAAAAAACCTCGATTCGCGCATGACCATGCAGGTGCATGATGAGTTGGTTTTTGATGTACCGCATCATGAGGTGGACATCGTGAAACCAATCATCATGGATAACATGAAGAATGCCATTAAAACCACGGTACCTATTATTGTAGAGATAGGTACGGGATTGAATTGGTTGGAGGCGCATTAACGGCCCCACCCAACCCTCCCCAGTAGGGAGGGCTTTAAAAAATTTAGAAAAAGTCTCCCCTGTCGGGGGAGATTTAGAGGGGGCTTAATGCTTAATTAGCAATTAAACGCCCTTTTTAGTTAAATATTTATACCGTTAAAAACACATTTTTAAAATTAAGTGTTTGTTTATTTGAGGTAATGTTTAGTACCTTAATCGCAGTATAGATACCCAATGAGAATTTACCACCTAAGTGCCGAATGTTACCCCGTTGCCAAAGTTGGCGGTTTAGCCGATGTTGTTGGCGCCTTACCCAAATACCAGAACCAGGCGGGCCTGAGTGCCGCCGTTGTCATGCCTTATTACGACCGTAAGTTTGTCCGGGAGAACGAATTTGAGGTAGTTTTTCAAAGCGCTACCTTATTAGGCACCCGCAGGTTATACTTCGAGATATTAAAAGAAAAGACCGACAAACTGGGTTTTGAACTTTACCTCGTAAAAATTCCGGGGTTATTGGATCGTGAAAACATATATTCCTACCCCGACGAAACAGAACAGTTCATCGCTTTTCAGATCTCCTTCCTTGATTGGATAAGTTATTCGCAGCAATCGCCTGATATTATTCATTGTCATGATCACCACTCGGGTTTGGTACCGTTTTTACTGCAATATTCTAAACTGTATTCCCGGCTGGCAAAAACACCGACCGTATTTACCATACATAACGGGCAATACCACGGCGCTTTCGGCTGGGATAAATTATCGTACCTCCCCGAAATTGACCTGACCAAAACCGGTTTACTTGACTGGAGCGGCGGCATTAACCCCTTGGCTTCTGCCGTGCGTTGCGCATCAAAATACACAACGGTATCACCAAGTTATTTAGAGGAGCTGGCAGTAAGCTCCAACGGACTGGAATACCTGTTCTTTTTAGAAAGAACCAAGGGCGTAGGCATTGTTAACGGTATTGATACACAGGTTTGGAACCCGGATACCGACCCAATGATAGTGGCAAATTATAAAGGCATTAAAACAGCCGAAGGCAAACAAAAAAATAAAGCAGCCTTGTGCACACGCTTTAACCTTGACCCGGCAAGGCCATTAATATCATTCATTGGCCGTTTGGTAGAAGATAAAGGCGCCGACCTGCTGGCCGAAGCTATTGAAGGGAGCCTTATCGAATTTTCGGGAAAGGTTAATTTTTTAATATTAGGTGCCGGCGATCCGGATATGGAAGAGAGCCTGCAGGAGTTGAAAGAAAAGTTTCCGAAAGACTGCAATGTGTATATTGGTTACAATGAAGAGCTGGCGCATCTGGTATATGCCGGGTCAGACTTTTTGCTCATGCCGTCGCGCGTTG
Source organism: Mucilaginibacter sp. (assembly GCA_035492275.1). Classification (GTDB taxonomy): domain Bacteria; phylum Bacteroidota; class Bacteroidia; order Sphingobacteriales; family Sphingobacteriaceae; genus Mucilaginibacter. The sequence continues at coordinate 17,730 of DATJJI010000090.1, read as the reverse complement.
AGCCATGCGGGCTTAACCAATTATATGCCTTACGCTATGGTACCATGCCTATGGTAAGAAGCACCGGCGGATTAAAAGACACGGTGATTGATTTTGGCGACAAAAATGGTTACGGCATTCGCTTCAATAACGTGAGCATTGGGGATATTGACTATGCCATAAGCCGTGCCGCGGTACTTTATGATGATACCGAACAACTACAACAATTACGTAAGCGGATGATGGCCCTCGATTTTTCGTGGGACGTAGCTGCCAAACAATATATCGAACTGTATAATAGTTTAAAACCCACAACAACATGACATCAAAAGTAATTTGCATTGTACTTGGCGGGGGCCAGGGCAGCCGTTTATATCCCCTAACGGCAACACGTTCAAAACCGGCAGTACCTATCGCCGGTAAATATCGCCTGGTCGACATCCCCATATCCAATTGTTTGCACTCGGGTATTGAACGTATCTATGTACTAACGCAGTTCAACTCGGCATCACTCAATAAACACATTAAAAACACCTACCATTTTAGCAGTTTCAGCGAGGCTTTTGTTGATATTCTGGCAGCCGAGCAAACCCCAACCAGCGGTGGCTGGTTTCAGGGCACAGCCGACGCGGTAAGGCAAAGCTTGCATCACCTGGCGGTACATGAGTTTGACTATGTGCTTATCCTTTCAGGCGATCAGCTTTACCAGATGGATTTTGATGCCATGATCACGCAGCATATTGAAAAAAATGCGGATATATCTATCGCGACCATCCCTGTGCATGTAAATGATGTGCCCGGTTTCGGTATATTAAAAACCGACGCGAACAGCATGGTAACCGAGTTTGTTGAGAAACCTAAAAGCGGGTTCGACAAACTGGTGTCGGCAGTAAGTGATGAGATGTCGGCCCAGGGTAGGATCTACCTGGCATCAATGGGTATCTACATATTTAACCGCAAGTTATTATTTGAATTACTGAACGGTAATGAATGCACCGATTTTGGTAAAGAGATCATCCCGCAGTCTATCAATAAACATAAAGTATTGAGCTACCAGTACGAAGGTTACTGGACAGACATTGGTACCATAGCTTCATTTTTTGATGCCAACTTAGGGCTGACGGATGATATACCACAGTTTAACCTGTTTGATAAGAATTACATTTTTACCCGTGCGCGTATGTTGCCGCCTTCAAAGGTATCGGGCACGCAGATGGAAAAAGCTTTTGTGGCCGATGGTTGTATAATTAATGCCAGTCATGTTATTCGCTCTATAATTGGTATACGTACCCGTATTGGGTTTGATACCACTATCGAAAACTGCTACATTATGGGTAGCGATAACTATCAAACACTGGAGCAAATAGAAGAATCAAAATTAAATGACCTGCCCATAATGGGTATTGGCGACCGCTGCCAGATAAAAAATGCTATTATTGATAAGAACACCTATATAGGAAATGATGTTAGCATTAATTGCGGCGACCCGCTGCCTGATGGTGATTTCCCTACCCATACAGTTAAGGATGGTATTGTGGTAGTTAAAAAACGGGCGATTATTCCTAACGGAACAATTATTTAATTTTAAAAACATTCAAACCCCTTCATAGTTAATATTATACAAACACTGTAACACTAAAACGAAAAACTATGAAAAAGGCACTTTGTATGATCGCCCTGGCAGCGATTTCTTATGGCACCGTTTACGCGGCGGTACCGGTTAAACAACAAACAACCGACACTACCAAAACGAAAGTAAAAAGTAAGAATGGTAAAATGAAAATGAAGAAAAAAACCGTTAAAAAGGATACTACAAAAATGTAATATTCTCTTTTAACAAAATAAAAAGCCCCGTCGTTTTGACGGGGCTTTTTATTTTTTATAACATTTTCCTTACAAAACGTTATTCATACCTATGTGTTTAATACAAGCGTTTAAGTGTTACTATGCATTTACTATCTTTACGGCCCGTACAACCAAATAACCATTTATGTTAAGTACCAGATCTGTTATTAAAGTATCCGCCATATTATGCTGCCTTACTGCAGGGCTTTTATTTTCATTTATTGGCGATGAGCCGAAGAAACCCGATGAGAGCCGTTTTACCGCGGTAACCCTTACCCAACCCGGCGATCTAGACGAGCCTAACACTTTCGAGGTACTTAGTGATGGGCGTGTATTGATAAGCGAACGAAAAGGCGCGATCAAATTATTTGACCCCATAACTAAAATGACCAAAGTGATTGCCAACATTCCGGTAAACACTAAATATACCAGCGCGAAGGGGACCGTAACCGAGGCCGAAGAGGGCCTTTTAGGATTAACCGTCGACCCTGACTTTGACAAGAACCATTGGATATACACCTTTTACTCGAACGCTACCGAAAAGAAATGGGAGCTTACCCGCTGGAAGTTTGAGAACGACGCGTTGGTGGCAGGGTCAGAAAAAGTATTACTGCAATTTGAAACCCAGCGCGAAGTTTGCTGCCACACCGGCGGCGGCATGACCTGGGATGCCAAGCATGATCTGTATTTAACTGTGGGTAATAACACCGGCGCGCTGCTATCTTCATCAACTGATGAGCGGCCAAACCGTGTGCATTGGGACGACCAGCGCGGTACCGCGAATACCAATAGCCTGATCGGTAAAATTCTGCGTATCCACCCCGAACCGGATGGCACGTATACCATCCCGGCAGGTAACCTGTTCCCGAAAGGAATGGCAAATACCCGCCCCGAAATTTATACTATGGGCCACCGTAACCCTTGGAGGCCATCCATCGACAGCAAAACAGGCTGGCTGTACTGGGGCGATATTGGCCCCGATGCTACCGAAGACAGCGACATTGGCCCCAAAGGTTATGACGAACTGAACCAAGCACGCAAACCCGGCTTTTTTGGCTGGCCGTACTTTGTTGGCCCTAATGCCGCGTTCCCGATTTTTAACTATGTTGAGGGCGAGGCAGGACCTAAAAAAGATCCGAATAAACCCACCAATACCTCGGTTAACAACACCGGTTTAAAAGAATTACCGGCAGTTGCGCCGCCGTTTATATATTACCCTTACTCAGCTTCGGCAGAGTTTCCGTTAGTAGGTAGCGGCAGTCGCAGTTCGGTTGGCGGCCCTATATATCATCGCGGCGATCGCCCTAAAGCCAAACGCCCATGGCCTGCTTATTATGAGGGTAAGTGGTTAGCTACCGATCTGGCCCGTGGCTGGATCATGGCCATCTCTATGAAAGCCAACGGCGACTATAGCGGCATGGAGCAATTTTTACCATCATACCATCCTATCGAACCAATAGATATGAAATTTGGCCCGGATGGCGACTTATACGTGTTGGAATACGGCAGCGTTTGGTTCGGCAAAAGCGATAACGCCAAACTGGTGCGTATTGAATATAACGCGGGTAACCGCAAGCCAACCGTGATGGCAGCCACCAGCAAACCGGGCGGCACCGTTCCGTTAAAATTAACCTTATCATCAGCAGGCACCAACGATGCTGATGGCGACGCGTTGAAATACAGCTGGAAAGTGACCGGTGCAGGTAATGCACCTAAAATGTTCGCGGTTGCTAATCCTGCTATTACCCTGACCAAACCGGGTGTTTATATGGCTACTTTAACAGTGACTGATTCGCACGGCGCAAGCAACAACAAATCGGTAAAAATAATCGCGGGCAATGAGGCACCTTTAGTTAAGATCGATTTGGCGAATAACAGCTCGTTTTATTTTAATGGTAAACCCATCAGTTATTCGGTTGACGTGAGCGACAAAGAAGATGGCAGCCTTGCAGCCGGAACCATTAAGCCCGATCAGGTATCCATGAGCATTAATTATACATCCGAAGGATTTGATTACGTACAGGTAGCGCAAGAGCAAAGCAGTGTTGACGCGTCGACACAATTTGCTGTAGCCCGTACTTTGATTAGTCATGCTGATTGTAAAAATTGCCATAGCATTAACGCCGTGAACGTAGCGCCAAGCTTTACCGATATCGCCAATAAATACAAAGACAACGCTGCCGAAATTGAGCGCCTTGCCCATGTTATTCATAGCGGTGGCAGTGGTCATTGGAACAGGCCGATAGCTATGCCTGCCCACCCCGGCATTACCGTGAGCGACGCGCGTACCATTGTGAACTACATTGTAAACATTACCAATAACAACATCAACACCATCCCGGTTAAAGGCACTTATACACCAAAGGTTCCGGCTGAAGATAATGGTAACGGCAGCTATATTTTCCGCGCGGCTTATACCGACAGGGGCAACAAAAACATCCCGAAACAAACTACTACATCAACCATCATATTACATAACCCGTTGATGAATGCCGCTTTGGCACCGGTAATGAAAAACGCCGGCACCAAGGTTAACGGCCTGGATGGCAGCACTAATGTAGTAGCCCGCAAGGATGGTTACATCGCCTTTAAAAAACTGGATTTGACCGGGATTAAACAACTGCAACTGGCTGCTGCGGCAACGGCTTTAGAGAATAACCCCGGCGGCACTATCGAGGTAAGGCTTGATGCACCAAACGGTACGCTGATAGGCCAATCGCAGTTTGAACAGCTGGATCAAAAACCTAAAGGCCTGAACTGGCAAAAAACCGACATCAAAGAAAGCACCGGCACACATGATGTTTACTTCGTGTTTAAAAACGATAAGGCCAAAGTTATTGACGCTTTGCTATTATTTAGTGCGATAAAGTTTGAGGACGAGAAGAAGTAAATAAAAAGCAATGTCATCTCGACGAGGAACGAGGAGAGATCTTATACGAGCGGCAAATTAGCATGGCGTGTAAGATTTCTCTCTACGTTCGAAATGACAATAAAAAATAGAGGGGTTACTTTACCCGCTTCAAAGTGCCCTGAAATGAGGTGCCCTGAAAGCCTACGGTAACATCCATTTTATCACCGTCTACTTTTGCTTTTACGTACGATACGGCAAAGCCATTGCAGGTAAAGGGTTTAAAGGTGATATCGTTACCGTTGATAACGCCGTTATTTAACGGGATATCGCCGATCTCGGTAGTAACAACGCCAGATACCTTGCCGTTGTCTTCTTTAATATTCACAGTAACATCATACAGCAATGCAATAGTGCCCGACCACTTACCACCGGCACCTGCCGCGGCGTAGCACAGTGTTGTAGCTAATGATAAAGCTATAATTAATAAACAAACACACCGTTTCATATTCACTTTACAAATTGTTAACACAAAAATAGGAATGATTTTTAAGTACTTACAAAGTTTATCGGTAACAAAGCCAAAACATTCCTAATTTTAGACTATGAAAACACCGCAAGGTAGAAGATCGGCCATAAAAAAAATGCTGGCAGGTGCCGGGGCAATAGCCGCAGCCGGTACGCTATCATCATATACCCCTTATAAAAAGAAACTAAAGGGAAATGTCAAGCATTCGGTTTGCAGGTGGTGCTTTAGCGATGTGCCTTTAGAGTACCTTTGCGCAGCAGCCAGCGAGATAGGCCTGGTTGGTATAGACCTGGTTGGACCAGATAGCTGGCCTACCTTAAAAAAACACGGACTGGTATCCACTATGTGTAACGGTGCCGAGATCAACATCCCTAAAGGGTGGAACAATAAAGAATTTCATGATACCCTGATAGATAATTACACGGCAATGATACCGCAGGTTGCTGCTGCCGGGTATAAAAACCTGATATGCTTTAGCGGCAACCGCGGTGGTATGGATGACGAAACCGGCCTTGCTAATTGTGTGGAAGGATTAAAGAAAATTTTACCGCTTGCCGAAAAGAATGGCGTTATTATTTGCATGGAGCTGCTTAACAGCAAAGTCACCCATAAAGATTATCAATGCGACCGTACTGCATGGGGTGTTGAGCTGGTTAAACGGTTAGGCTCGGATAACTTCAGGCTGCTGTATGATATCTTTCATATGCAGGTTGATGAAGGCGATGTAATTGCAACCATACGCGCCAATCACCAATACATAGCCCATTATCATGTTGCAGGCGTTCCCGGCAGGCATGAGCCTGACAGTACGCAGGAATTATATTATCCTGCCATCATCAAAGCTATAAATGAAACCGGCTTTAACGGCTACATCGCGCAGGAGTATTTGCCAAAAGCAACGGAACAGGACAAAAAAATAGCCTCTTTAAAAGAGGCTATCAAAATATGCGATGTTTAAATTTATTAGTTAACGTGCTTTAAAGTTGCTTTTACGTTCTGTGTGCCAAAAGTTGTAGTGATAACCAGTTTGTCATCAGCAATTGTTCCTTTGTACATTACAGGCTTTCCGTTAAAAGTGGTAGTGAACGAAATATTGTTTCCGTCAACCTTACCATCAGTAATGGTGTTTTTGCCCATTTGCGCGGCAACATAAGGTGTGTAACCTGCGTCATCAGGGTTTTCTGATTTTGGGTTATTATCAACCAAAGCAAAAGTGCCGGTTAATTTATCACCATCAACTTTCAGGGTCAATGTTAAATTGTACTGCCCCTCAACATATCCTTTCCAAACGCCGTCAACAGCTGCTGCCCAGCATACCGCAACCACACATAGTAATAAAACGGCCGATAACAATATTTTTTTCATTATTTTAAAATTGGTTTGTATTTAAAATTTGTTCGGTGGCAAAATTATCAAAATTATGTTAAACCTACTGTAACACTTTCGTTTAAAAACGCAGCACCTGCACATCCCGGCTGGCCGCTGCTTCACTTTCAACTGTAACTTTTGTCGGCAATAAGCCATCATCTTCATAAATAACCAGCGCATTACTACCGGTTTTTAGCCAGCATTCGGGTATATACATCCCGTTTATTTTTATTTTTTCGGGATACCGCCCCAGGTTATGCCCATTAACCCAAACCGAGCCGTGGCCCAAACTGGTGGTATTAACCCGCCATATAGGGCGTGACCCTTTTGTTACCGACAGGTTTAATGTGGTGCGATAAAATTGGGGCCTGCCCAAATTTTTCGACGGCAGCGGTTTCCATACAGCGTTTTGAGGTGGCGTTTCCGTGCCGTTAACCATTTGCCAGTTATGTATCGTAGCGATCAATCCCGAACCATCCAATTTTTGCAGTGTCACCGGGCCGGTCAATCCTTTCATATCAAGTGTATCAATATTGCCAACTTTGAATATCAGTTTATTCCGTCCATCATGCGCAATGAAAACTGTGAAATTGTAAGCACCGTTCTTTTCAAGGTATAGCTTAACTCTTTTGTCAGGCACTGAGGCAGAATCGATCTTGTTTCCATTTAAGAAAAACAATGCCCTATCATTAATGGCTTTATATCTGAGGATGTAATTGCCGGTTTCTTTAACTTGTAAAGTTGTAGTATACCATGCTTCGGCCGATAAATTACCATCAGCGCCCATTTCTTTAGGATTTTCACTTACTAATGACTCGAAATAGTATTTCATAGGCTGTAGCGGCCATGAAGCATCTTTAACCTGCCAAGCGCCCAATTTTAATTGGGTGAGATGTTGAACCGGCTGCGGCTTAGGATTTACCTGAACTACCGGTCCAATTGGTTTAAATATCCAGGTAGGATAAATAGGTTTATTGGCCCAGGGTTGTTCTGTAATTAATTTTGTTTGATTGCTCTGGCTGATCATATCGCCTGCGTAGTTAGGGCCAATGATGATATGATTTTGGCCGCCAACTTCAGCGATCCATGCGCAAGAAGCCAGTTGATCATTAATTGTAATGATGCGGATACGCTGCCCATCTGCATCAAAGCTATACGCCGATGGTGATGAGGATGAGATGATCGCGTTAAACGCAAGTATGCCGCTCATCATTTTAAAACTCTTATCGCCCTCAACAATTTTGGTGGTATTGGGTACTGTAAAAAATAATTGGACCGACGAATTGGGTGCACCGTACACCAATAACGTAGTTGTATTTCCTTGCGGGACGATGCCATATATACGTGCCGGCGCCCATGCCAGTTTAACCTGTGGTGTTAACTGAAAATCCTGCACCACAGGCATAATTTCGCCTGCTGCCAATTTAATTATGGTTGACGCGCCTACCCCGCTATTGGGTGCCGATTGCAACCTGAACCGCACAGCGACCGAATCGGTATTATTTAAAAATGATAGGATACCTGCCGGGCTTTTGCGCGCTGTAACTTCAACATTATTGTTGGATGCTTTAGGTTTATCATCTTGTTCATCCGTACTATTAGCCAGAATATCCTGAAAACTGCGTGCAAACCAGTTGGCGCGTTTAAAACTGTAATAAAGTGGCCGCAAGTCTCCCGCTTGCCCAACGGAGGCACCATAATCGTAGGAGGCTGCGTTATCGCGGTCGTTATTGTAATCGAAGTTGGTACCGCCGTGCGCCATATACACATTGTAACCATTACCCCCATGCGCGATGATTTTCCAGGTACGGCGGTCGTAAATGGCCGAGTCCTGCTCCTGCGGACCGTAGTTCAGAAACCACACGCCCCAGTACTCGGCAGAGAACCATGGATTGGGACGTTTGACATCATCCAGGTTAGCTAAATCTCCGGCAGGGTCATTGCCTGAATGCAGGCCGCTAAAAAAATACGGCACCTGTAAACCAAGCGAAACCGTTTTATCTATCAGGTGACGGAAATAACCGTTCGGTGTAATTGTACCCCAGGCGGCGCGGTGCTCATTCTCTAATTGTACCATAATTACTGAACCACCATGATTAATCTGGTTATTCGCTACGATAGGTATCAGCTTATCAAAAAAATGATCGACCGCGCTTAAAAACTGCGGATTATCTTCACGGACACGTAAATCAGGTTTAAATTTGAGCCAGATGGGAAACCCGCCCATACTCCATTCGCCGCAATAATAGGGGCCAACACGTACGATGGCGTACATGTCCATGCTTTTTATCAGTTTCAAATAAGCGTCGAGATCGTGATCGCCGGTAAAGTCAAAACGACCCTCGTGGGGTTCATGAAAGTTCCAGAAGGTGTACATTTCAACAGCATTGAACCCTGCACGCTTTAAGCGCAGCAAACGGTCATGCCATAGCGCACGCGGCACCCGCGCATAATCCATATCGGCCGAGGCGATGAAAGTACGTTTACCGTTAATTAAAAACCCACGTGCGTCATAATCGATGAAAGGTTTGGCGGCAGCGGCAGCCGGGAAAATATGATCGTTTCGCGAAGCCACCGGTGATTGCGCCGAAACGTGACAAATTGAGATCAGCAGCAGAAAATGAAATAAAACGACCTTACGAACAGAATTTACTTTCATATTCAAACATGTGGACTGGCCTGCGCGCACCCTTTAAGAACCTCAGGGTGACAGTCCGTTTTTTATACCGCTAAATTAAACAACACATCATTAAAAAGGAGACCGTTATAAAACAGTCTCCTTTAAAATATAAATTCGCTAAAATTAAACGCCGCTCAGTTTAAAAGGCGCTCTGTATTCGCGTTTAACAAACTGGTTCAGTTCGTCAATATTGGTAACTTTCATGTTAGCTGCATCCCACATAATATTCATACCGCGTGCTGGGTAAATTTTACGTGGCCCTCTGCCATTTGCTGCGGCCATAGGTGCAGCTTCGCTTGTTGCCGCTTTCGGAATGTTATATCCTCTGATGGCTAAGTTGGCCACGAGCATATTCTCGGTCACCAACGCTGCTTTTTCAAACGGCGAGCTAGTTTCCATGTTTCCGTAACCTGCCAAACAAGCTTCTACCCATTGTTTGTAGTGCCCGTTTGCGCCGTCAGGCACACGCGGATATTTTTGAGGCACGTTCACCTCGTCCATACGCGAAACTGGCAACAGGCGGGCATTTGCCGCGTAGCAGGCTGCCATCATTTTACCTTTGGTACCAACGAAGATCATACCGCCGCCACCACCGCCATCGGCAGTGAACATTTCGGCCGGGTCAAGCTCATCAGGGCGCGGAGCCATAAAACCCCCGTCCATCCAGTGTATTTTCACCTTGCCGTTTCCTTTCGGGAAGCTTAGTATCGAGTAACTTGCAGCAGGGCAGTTGTCAGGGAAATCCTCTGATTTAAACCCACGGCCTGGCTGGCTTTGGGTGCTTTGCACTTCGGTTACATTTTTAAGGCCTAAAACGGTCATTGGTGCTTCCAGTATGTGGGCACCCATATCGCCTATTACGCCGGTACCGTAATCCCACCAGCCGCGCCAGTTAAATGGCAATAGTTGCATGCCACCATCGGCAATACCTGCCGGGTATGGTTTTTCCTTAGCCGAACCCTGCCATAGGTCCCAATTCAGGGTACTTGGCGGTGTTTGCGTTTTTTCGGGCCACTTCATGCCTCCCTGCGGCCAAACCGGGCGGTTTGTCCAGGTATAAACAGTTTGTACATCGCCTATCACACCGGCTTCATACCATTCGCGCATTTGGCGCACACCATCGTTTGATGAGCCCTGGTTGCCCATCTGGCTCACCACTTTATGTTTTTTGGCAAGATTGGCCAATACACGTGCCTCATAAATATCATGCGTAAGCGGTTTTTGCACCCAGATGTGTTTACCCAACTCCATAGCAGCCGAAGCTATAAGGGCGTGATTATGATCGGGAGTTGATACAGAAACCGCGTCGAAGTTTTTATGCTCCTTGTCAAACAGTTCCCTGTAATCAATATAAGGTTTTGCATCAGGATAGGTTTTAAATACCGGGCCTGCATACACCTGGTCAACATCACACAAAAAAGCAATTTTTGCCTTTCCGCTTTTCGCGAAGGCAGCCAGATCGCTTTTACCTTTACCGCCAATACCTATGGTGGCAATGTACAGTGTATCGCTTGGCGCCCGGTAACCTTTACCCAGCACAAAACGGGGCACAATGGTAAATGCCGCCGCTGCAAGCGCGCCTTGTTTAACAAAATCGCGGCGTGAAGTTCCGCTGCTGTTTTTTTCTTGTTCTTTCATGATCAAATAAAATATTTATAAAGCAAAAGGGGTGCAACTGATAAGCTACACCCCTTGTATAGGTATTATTATACGCCGCTAAGTTTCCAGGGATCCCTGTACTGGCGTTTAACAAATTGATTTACTTCGTCAACATTGGTTACTTTTAAGTTTGGTGCATCATATACCAAATTAACATAACGTGCAGGGTAAACTGTACGTCGGCGGCCAAGGCCATCAACGGTATTCCCTGACGGATCAGAAGCCTTAGGAACGTTAACGCCTCTGATGGCCAGGTTACACATTAACATCGCTTCAGTTAACAGCGCGGCCTCTTCAAAAGGTGAGCTAGTTTGCATGTTGCCATATCCGGCCAGGCTGGCTTCAACCCATTGGGCATAGTGTCCATCTGTGCTGTTTTTAACCCTTGCATATTTTTGAGGCACGTTTACTTCGTCCATACGCGAGGTTGGCAACAAACGTGCTCTTAGCGCATAACAACCGGCGGTCATTTTTCCTTTTGTGCCGATGAATAGCATACCACCATCACCCTGGCCCCATTTTTCAGCAGGATCCAGTTCTTCGGGACGAGGAGGGATCATGCCGCCATCCATCCAATGAACTTTAACCTGGCCCTTGGTTTTAGCAGATTTAGGGAAAGTCATTACGGTATAGCTTGAAGCAGGTCCGGTCTCTATTGAGCCTCCGCCGCCAACACTTGTTTGTACAGATGATACATATTGCAGGCCCAGCACTTTCATAGGGCCATGTAAAATATGCGCACCCATATCACCTAATACACCCGTACCGTAATCCCACCAGCCACGCCAGTTAAATGGCAATACTTTTATTCCCCCGGGCTGGTCAGTACCTATAGGATAAGGTTTTGCCGGTGCAGTACCCTGCCACAGGTCCCAATTTAAAGTGCTTGGCGGTGTTGAAGTTCCTTTAGGCCATTTTAAACCCATTGGTGAGTTTGACTGATGATCGCCTTGCGGCCAAACCGGACGGTCTGTCCAACAATATACTTCGGTTACATCACCTATAACCCCGGCATCATACCACTCCATCATCTGGCGCAGGCCATCGCTTGATGAGCCCTGGTTGCCCATCTGGGTCTGTACTTTATATTTATGCCCCATATTGGCCAGCATACGTGCTTCGTACACATCATGCGCCATTGGCTTTTGTATCCATGTATGTTTTTTTAACTGCATAGCTGCCGAGCCTACTACCGCGTGGGTATGATCGGGCGTTGCAATGTGTACCGCGTCGAAGTTTTTATGCTCTTTATCAAACAGCTCTCTCCAATCGGTATAGCGTTTGGCATCAGGATATTGTTTATAAACCTTCGATGCGTAATCATCATCTACATCACAGAAAAATGCAGATTTAGCTTTACCGGTTGCATTGAATTTATTAATATCATCATGGCCCTTACCACCTATACCTACACTGGCAATATATAGTGTATCGCTTGGCGCCCTGTAGCCCTTACCCAGTACAAAACGAGGTACTATGGTAAATGCGGCCGCAGCAAGAGCACCTTGCTTCACAAAATCCCTGCGTGAAGTGGCACCCTTTTCTTCGTTCTCTTTCATATTATTAGTTTTAGTTTGTTTATATACAGTTTAACCTCAAAAGGGTCAAGTTTTTTACTTCAGGAATAAATAGCGGTAAAACAAGTGGTTTTGGCCGGTATTGTAGTTAATAATTGGTAATCCCTCATCAATTATGGTCAGAGAAAGGTTGAAATTAAAAAATTAAAAATGAATATGCACAAAAAAACGAGGACAAAAAGCGTAACATTTTTGGTATATAAAAACATGGGTAAATGATAATATTTAACGATTGTTGAAAGATGAATATAAAACCCACTCCAAAAACTTAAAAAACCCCTATGTTATCGATTGCAAACGCATTATTTACATCGTTTTCGTATTTTTTTAAAAAAAAGTTAATCCATCTAATCGTAAAAAAAGTGCCTATTTTAGCCTCAGAAACGCGTTTGTCTACTTTGCAGGCAGATTATCTGTTAAAAACATGCGTAGTTTAGGCAGAAGTTTGTTACATATTACAAAATACATCGTTACTTTTGCCGTCCACAACATTATGAAAAAAACCTCGTCAGCGCTTAAAATCCTTTCCATTGATATTGGCGGCTCGCATGTAAAGGCTACTGTATTAGATAGTAAGGGCAAAATATTAATGGACTACAACAAGGTTGCCACCCCTTTACCGGCAAACCCCGAAAACCTGATAAAGGCCATGCAAAAATTGGCAAAGGGATTTCCGGAGTACGACAGGATATCTGTAGGCTTTCCCGGTTATGTACGCGATGGCACTGTGAAAACAGCACCAAACCTGGATAATGCTGCCTGGGTTAATTTTAATTTGAGTAAAAAGCTGGAAGAAGCATTGGGCAAACCTGCAAAGGTTGTGAACGATGCGGATATGCAGGGCCTTGGCGTAGTGAGCGGTAAGGGCCTTGAACTGGTGCTTACCCTGGGCACGGGCTTTGGAACCGCGCTTTTATTAGACGGCAAACTATTACCGCATATGGAAATAGGGCAAAGCCCAATTACCCGTCATAACTCCTACGATAATTACATAGGCGACGCGGCATATGAAAAAGAGGGCAAAAAGCGGTGGAACGTTAGAATGGAGAAGGTTTTGCAAGTTTTGAAAACACTATTCAACTATGACTATTTATATATAGGCGGCGGCAATGCCCGCGAGCTTACTTTTAAACTGGATGCCAATGTAAAAATTGTAACTAACCAGGATGGAATAAAAGGCGGGGCAAGGTTGTGGACGAATGATACAGAAACCACACCTGCTGCACCTTAATCAACAATTAAATCAATCACCTAAAATCATTTATAAAAAAAGCAATGGATTCAAAAAATCAAAGCGTTGAGGAATTAGGAATTAATACCGTAAGAGTTTTGTCGGCAGATGCTGTACAAAAAGCTAATTCAGGTCACCCGGGTACCGCTATGGCGCTGGCACCTGTTGGTCACGTACTTTGGACAGAGTTTATCAACTTTAACCCTAAAAACCCTGATTGGGCTAACCGCGACAGGTTCATTTTATCTGCCGGCCACGCCTGTATTTTGCAATACAACTTTTTGCATTTATTAGGTTATGATCTTTCATTAGATGATATTAAGAATTTCCGCCAGCTGCATAGCAAAACTGCAGGCCACCCTGAGTACGGCTTGTGCCCCGGTATTGACGTAACCACCGGCCCGTTGGGTCAGGGCTTTGCCAATGGTGTTGGTTTTGCCATCGCTCAAAAACATTTGGCAGGCCGTTATAACAAACCCGGTTTCGACCTGTTCAATTACCACATTTACGCTATTTGCAGCGATGGTGATATGATGGAGGGTGTAACCAGTGAAGCTGCTTCATTAGCGGGCCACCTGGAGTTAGGCAACATCATTTATGTATATGATGATAATAAAATATCAATTGAAGGCAGCACCGACATCACTTTTAATGAGGATGTAGATGCCCGTTTCCGCTCATATGGCTGGCATGTACAGTTTGTTGATGACGCAAACGATACGCACGCCATAGCTTTAGCTTTACGTAATGCAAAAGCCGAAACACAAAAACCATCATTAATACGCGTACGCTCATTAATTGCTTACGGCAGCCCTAACAAATCAGGCACCGCGGGCTCACACGGTTCACCGCTGGGTGCTGACGAAATTAAACTGGTAAAAGAGTTTTTTGGCTTTGATCCGGATAAATCATTTTATGTACCTAAAGAGGTTGAAGAATATTACCATAAATCGGGCGAGCGTGGCATTGGCTACGAAGCTAAATGGAACGACCTGTTTAAACAATACAAAGAAAAATTCCCTGAACTGGCTGCCGAATACGAAGCAACAGTAAAAGGCGAGCTGCCAAAAGGCTGGTTAGATAAATTACCTGTATTTAAAGGCTCTGACCCTAAAATGGCTACCCGCCAGGCATCAGGTAAAGTATTAAATGCTATTGCCGGTAGTTTCCCTAATTTAATTGGTGGCGCTGCAGATCTGTCGCCATCAACAGAAACCAACCTGAAAGAATACGACTCATTTACATCTGAGGATCGTAACGGCCGTAACTTCCACTTCGGTATCCGTGAGCATGCGATGGGTTCGGCTTTAAATGGTATGGCACTAACCAAAGGTTTAAAACCTTTCGGCGCTACCTTTTTGATGTTCTCTGAATACATGCGCCCGCCAATCCGTTTAGCGGCCATCATGAAAATAAGCCCAATATTTGTTTATACACATGACAGTATTGGCTTAGGCGAGGATGGTACTACCCACCAGCCAATTGAGCAGTTAATATCATTACGCTCTATACCAAACATCACCGTTATACGCCCGGCCGACGCGAACGAAACCGCACATGCATGGCGTGTAGCTATCGAAAAAACCGGCGGCCCAACTGTGTTGGTATTTACCCGTCAGGGCTTACCTATCCTTGATCAGGATAAATACGGCAGTGCTGCAGGTTTAGAAAAAGGTGCTTACATACTTTCTGATTCTGACAAAACTCCGGACCTGATCCTGATGGCTACAGGTAGCGAGGTTGCATTAATTATGGATGCTCAGGCTAAGTTGAAAGAAGAAGGTATTGCCGCCCGTGTGGTAAGTATGCCATCATGGGAGTTGTTTGAAAAACAGGATGCTGCCTACAAAGAGAAAGTATTCCCTAAAGCGATCAGAAAACGTTTAGCTGTTGAAATGGCTTCACCGCTTGGCTGGCAAAAATATACTACCGACGAAGGTGATACTTTATGTATGACCACTTTCGGCGAATCGGCCCCGGCAGATGAGCTGTATAAATACTTCGGCTTTACAGTAGATAACGTAGTTAAAAAAGCAAAAGCACTTTTATAGGTCTGAGTATAGAGACGTGAGATTTGAGACAGGCTACTGTTCTTATCTCATGTCTCACATCTCACATCTTATATCTCAAAAAATGAACTGGGAAAGTGACATCATAAAAAACCTGGCATGGTCTGGCACTATTATAAATAGGGCGGGTAAACAAAAGGTGGCTGAAGAGATCGCTGCAAAAGTGAAGGATGGTGATATTTTAGGCGTTGGCTCCGGCTCTACAGTGTACCTTACGCTGTTTGCAATCGCCGAAAAAATAAAAGCCGAAAAGCTGAATATTAAAGCCATACCTACTTCTATCGAGATCGCGATGGCGTGTACCAATTTAGGCATACCTTTAACCAGCTTATACGAGAACAGGCCCGATTGGCTGTTTGATGGTGCTGACGAGGTTGACCCAAACCATAGCTTGATAAAGGGCCGTGGTGGCGCGTTGTTCAAAGAAAAGCTGTTGATGAGTTCGAGCCCGGTAAACTATATTATTGTTGATGACAGCAAGCTGGTTGATAAGTTAGGCACGAAGTTCCCTGTACCTGTCGAGGTATTTCCATCAGCTTTACCATATGTTGAGGAAAAATTGAAAGTTTTAGGTGCAACCAGTATAATTCTACGCCTGGCTACCGGTAAAGACGGGCCCATCATCACCGAAAATGGTAATTTGTTGTTGGATGTGAAGTTTGATCATATCGGCACCGACCTGGAGATCAAAATAAAATCAATCACCGGGGTTATTGACAGCGGCCTTTTCATCAATTATAAGGTAGAGATCATTGTAGCATCAAATACCACTTAATAGGAATATAACATGACAATTAGCTACATTGATGGTACGCTTATTGACGCTAAAAACATACCAGTCACAATTTATACTAACCTGATATTAAAAAAATAACACATAATGGAAACCAACAAAGTAAAACAAATACACAGCTTTGGTCAAAGCATCTGGCTTGATTTTATTGACCGTGCTATCATCGGTAACGGCAAACTGCAATCATTAATTGATGATGACGGTATACGTGGTGTAACCTCGAACCCTGCTATTTTCGAAAAAGCCATCAGCAGCAGCGACCTGTATGATCAGGATATTGCCGAATTATCAGAAGGCGCTAAAACCAATGAAGAAATATTTTTTGGTTTAGCTATAAAAGATATTCAAAACGCCTGCGACCTGTTTAAAGGTTTACATGCAGAAGATTCAGTTGACGGTTTTGTGAGCTTAGAAGTATCTCCTTTCCTGGCGCTTGATGCCGCAGGTACTACCAAACAAGCTAAAGAGCTTTGGGAAAAAGTAAGCCGCAAAAATGTAATGATCAAAATCCCTGGCACTAAACCGGGCCTACAATCAATCCGCGAATCCATCGCTCACGGCATCAACATTAACGTGACTTTGTTATTTGGTTTGCCACGTTACGAAGCAGTTGCTGAAGCATATATTGCCGGCTTAGAAGATCACCTGGCTGCTGGCCATTCTATCGCCCACATCAGATCGGTAGCAAGTTTCTTCCTGAGCCGTATTGATGTATTGATTGATCCATTATTGGACGAAAAAGGCTTAGGCGACCTGAAAGGCGAAGTTGCTATCGCGTCAGCCAAAAAAGCATACGAGATTTACAAACGCGTATTTAGCGGACCACGTTGGGAAGCGCTTGCAGCTAAAGGTGCAAAACCACAACGCTTATTATGGGCAAGTACCAGCAGCAAAAACCCTGCGTTTAAAGACACTAAATATGTTGAGGCCCTGATAGGTGCAGATACTGTTGATACCGTTCCTTTGGAAACTATCGAAGCATTCCGCGATCATGGTGTTGCCGCCGATACTTTGGAGCAAGGTTTAGACAAAGCAACCGAAGCTTTAGACCGGGTTAAAGCAGCAGGTATTAACATCGATGAGCTTACACAGCAATTAGAGGATGAGGGTATTGATAAATTCAACGCGCCATTCGAAAAATTATTAAAAGCT
>DATJJI010000089.1:0-4848 GCA_035492275.1 Mucilaginibacter sp. | reverse complement strand
CAGTGGTTTTTCAACATATACGTGTTTACCTGCCTGGCAACCCATAATAGTTAATGGTGCATGCCAGTGGTCGGGAGTGGCTATATAGATAGCGTCGACATCTTTATTCTGCAGCACTTTGCGTACATCGCCTTCGCCTTTCGGGGCGTCGCCTTTGCTGGCGTTGGCTACTTTTTTCTGGGTAATGGGGATGGTGCGTGAATCCACATCACATACAACCGGCACTAAACAGTTAGGCTGTTTGGCAAAGGTGCTGCACATGCTGCCGCCACGGCCATTCAAGCCTACTATGGCCACATGTATACGGTCGTTTGCCCCGATGATGCGTTTGTAACTGCTTTTTGTAAATCCGAAGGTTTGGCTGCTTAAGGCCACGCCGCCGGCGGTTACAGCTACTTGTTTAATAAATTCTCTTCTCTTCTCCATTAGTATTTATATGTATAATTTAAATTGTATAATCTTTATTTGTAAAGCTGGAACTCTGACGTTTGCATTTTAGCATCGCCAAAGTTTGAAGTTACCTTCCATCTGTATTGAGAGAATGCTTGCGGAGTTTTAATTGGGAAGTAGAATAACTTCCAGTAGCGTTGCGCATCAGTAGTAGCGCCATTCGCAGTTTGGGTGTCATAAAAGTTTTTAGTTGGCGCTTGTGTATCCAAAACTGTCCAGTTTAAACCATCGTTTGAGCCTTCAACGGTCCATGTTTTCGGATCGCGTTTAGGAACGTCACCGCAGTTTCCGATAGCATACATTTTAACCACCACAGGCGCTGGAAATGTAAAGTTTGCAGTAAACGGAAAGGTCAGTGTCTTTGAAGAACCCATTACAAACTTGGTTATTGCACTGTTACCGTCAACCATTTGTCCGGAGTTTTCGGTCGGTTTGGCAAAATTCTCATCACTGCAAACATAGCCTATCCTGGTTTGAGTAATATCCTGTACAACACCGGCAGTGGTAGCTTTACGGCTAATTGTTGCAACCGAACCTTTTTTTGTAGTAACAGTCAAGTTTACCACATTAACTGTGTTTATCACATAGGTTTTTAGCGGCGTAGCCGAAGAAGACGTGGTGGTGGCCCCCGGGGCGCCAAAAGGTCCCTGATCAATAAAAGTCCATGCAGCAGATGCAATGTCTCCTTTAGCGGTAACGCCAAACTGGAGCTCATTTGCGTTAGCTGTTGTTGTAGCCAACATTTGCAGGATATTATCCGGCTTAATAACTATGTCTTTATATTTATGTGAAATATCGCCGGTTTTAGAAACCGTTCTTAAATCAGCAGTATAAATAAATTTCTTTGCCGGGTCGCCTGCTGATAAGTAAGTATGAACAGGGTTTTGTTCCAGACTTAAAGTATCATCACCAAAGCGCCACTCTGATCTGATGCTGTTTTTCGCTAGACTGGTAAACTTAAAAGTAAAGCCATCCGTAGAATCGGGTGTAACAATATAATCAGAAAGCGGGTTTATCGGTGTAACATCGGTAGCAGGTAGTTGCACGTTTTTTGAACAGGAAAATATCGCTCCTATACAAAAAAGCAATCCCATTGACAGTAAATTTTTTTTCATCGTTGGTTTTAATTGGTTTGGTCTAGAACACTTGGCACCGCCGGCAAACTGCCCGGTGTCTTTACAAAATTGTATATACCGAAGCGCAAATCATCGTGCATTGAGGCGTGGCACGACCCAAATCAAAAAAAAATATAAACCAACTATCTAAATATCAACCATTTAACGTTTTTATTATCAAAAGAATTAGATGGGATATCTAAGCTGGCTCAAACCAATTAAAAATCAAGAAAGATACCAATCAGGGTAATTTACCCATTTCGATTTCAAGTATTCTTTGACTGCGACCAGCCCTGTTGCCGCTCTATAAAAATCAAAACAACAATCACAAAACGCACTGTTTATCAAGTAGTTAATTTTAATAATATCAAAAAAAAGTCTAATGGACTTTTCCAAAAGTGAAGCACGTGGAAGATTATTAAATGCTCAATGAAGCGGATAATTTCAGACTACACAATGTTAAGACACACCGGTTTCGAGGTTTACAAACTTAATATCCATAATTACATCATAAAAATCATTGCCCTGAACAAGAGCCTTTGCTTTTATACGGTTCTTATAAGTATATATGGTGCTAATGCTGGTTTCTAATATATTAGCTATAGTTTGGCTGTCTTTTATCCCTAATCGCATCAATGCAAATACCCGTAGGTTTGTGTTTAGTATTTCATTGTCTTTGGGCCATATCTGGTCTTCAGGCTTTAACAAAGAATTAAAGGTGGTTATAAAGTTGGGGAACAGCTTAAGGAAGATACTGTCAAACGTGTAAAAAAGATTTTCCCGCTCCTGCTTTATATCAATCTCTTTAGACAATTGCAAGAGCTCTTCATAACTGTTTGTTTTGAGTTTTCGCTCAGTTTGACGCTTTATTTTTTCAAGTTGTAAAATATAGCCCGATATAACATTAAAGAAGTACCCAATGTACTCTTCTTTAATATGCGCATCTTCTAACAGGCGTTTGTTTATGTTATCCAGATGCTGATACTTGTCTTGAACAATAGCTTCTCTTACTCTCACCTTTTTCAAGCTGTTATAAACCACAATTGAAACAAAGCCGATGCCTATTAGCGCAACAGTAACCAAAGCAATCATAACAACCAGGGTCCTGTTTTTTTCGACTGCTGAGTTTAAAAGCTCTTTTGCCTCCACCTGATCTAAAACAGTTAATGTTTCGTTTTCATGTATCGTACTGCCGTAATACCGTGCTTGCACAAGAGCTAAGTTTAACATAAGCTCTGCATCTTCTAAATTGCCTTCCTTAAATAAAATTCTGCCCAGTGTAAATGCAGCAAGCGTTTGATTTGTGGCCGATCGCAGATCGTAGATTGCAGATAGTATGGTTAATCTCTTTTTTTCTGAATCATTAACCAGGTGGCTAAGATCATGTGCAGCCATTGCCCGGTTGTGATAGGTGTTGGTGCTATCGTTTACCACTTTGTATAGCACTTTAACGGCATCGCTGTCTTTCCCTTGAGAAGTAAGTAGCTGAGCATAATACTTGTAATACTCATAAGTACCCGGCTTACTTAAGCGTACTGATGAATCTAGAGCCTTTAACGATTCTGATTTATTTGTAGGCGAATAAAATTCGTCGGTATTATAGCCGGCCAAATTTTTAAGAGCACGGTACTTTAGCGCATAATAATTTTGCTTTATGCTATCCGGCAGCTTATTTACATTGAGTTTGGCTATACCATCAAAAGTTTCTTTGTACATGCCCCATGACAACTGAATAAGGCCCAGCTTTATCTCGCTTGCATATTCTTTAGGCAGATCATTCATTTGCCTGGCGGCTTTTAATAACCTGATACAGTAAACATGAGCAGAATCAAACTTATAGTTTTTATATTCTTCATGCAGCTGGTCAAATAAGGCGTACTGGGTTTTATAATCGTCTTTTGGGGTTCGGGCAAGCAGATACTTAAGTTTCTTTAGATGATTTTCCTTTTCATTATCGTAAAACTTCTTTTTTGAGATCTCAGCCTTCAGTACATTAAAAAGACTATCCACACTTTTTTGACTCTTTGCGGTATTAAACAGAAAAACAAAAAGAATTACCGACAATAAACCTCTCATGCTTGCTTATTCGAAAAAATGGGATAAAGCTACTAAGATATACAAGTTTATTTAAAAAAAACGGCTTCCAATCGACAATCACCGATAAAACAAAATATTATTTCCAACTATTCTACAAATTAAAAATATTATTCCTATTGATTTAGTAGATAAAGACTATAGCTATTTGCGCTCAACCCAAAGCCAAATATTCTTTGGCTTTGTTAAACAATTATTATCCGATTATTAACTAATAAAAAGTCCAGAATTTATCCCACTTTTATTTAGAATTTTATACAGAATTATAATTCTAAATAAAAGTGTAAGTTATGTTATCACATCTTAGATCTGTTTCTAGTGGCAGGGCATTGGGTACCGTTGCCTTGATTACACTGGGAATGTTTGCGCAAGCGCAAACTCCGGGCAAAACCAATGTACCCGGCCAAACATTGTTGTCTAACGGTTGGAAAATCAGCCCTGCCGGACGACAATTAGAAGTCGGCGATTTACCGCTTAATTTGCAGATTAGCAGCAGCGGCAAGTTTGCGGCAGTTAGCAACAACGGCCAGAGCACACAATCTGTTCAATTGATAGATCCGCGCGGCGAAAAACTGCTCGACACGCGCGAGCTTCGCAAATCATGGTACGGCCTTACCTTTACACATGATGAACATCATCTGTACGTAGCCGGTGGTTACGATGGCTTTATCCTTGATTTCCATCTTACCAACAATAGCCTGGGTAATGCCGATACTATTCGCCTGGGTAAACCAACTGCCAAAAAACCTATCTGCCCTACCGGCTTGGCTGTTGATAAAAACAACACCAACCTGTACGCTGTAGCCAAAAGCGATAGCATCTTATATATTATTAACCCGGCAAATCAAACCGTTGCTAAAAAAGTGCAAATTCCGGGCATAGGCTACAGTTGCTTGCTTTCGCCTGATGAGAAATGCCTTTACATTTCTTTATGGGAAAAAGCAGAGGTTGCCCGTTATGATATCGCTACAGGCAAAGTTACAGCCGTAATAGCGACAGGCGATCACCCTAACGAATTACTGCTGAATAAAAAAGCCTCTTATTTGTTTGTAGCTAACGCGAACGACAATACGGTATCGGTTATCCAAACGGCTACCGGCAAAGTGGTAGAAACCATTTCGACAGCACTTTACCCGGTAAAACTGGCAGGTTCAACTACCAATGGCCTTGCTTTATCGGCAGATGAAAA